>DAOUVS010000008.1 GCA_030667525.1 Candidatus Zixiibacteriota bacterium
AGGCAAAAAAAAATATCGGTATCGGTTTTCTGGTCCAGAATATTGCCCGCGAAGTCGGGATAGAATATATTATCTTCCAGACCAATGATGGAATCATCTTCTCATCGAAAAAAATCGGACCGATCCCTAAAATTGAAAATGATCCTTTTTTGCAATTGGCGCTTGGCTCCGATACGACCGTTTCTCGCCGGCATAATCTGGCCGATCATGAAATATTAGAACTTGCCAAACCGTTTTCATCACTGGAGTTTGGTGATGGCATCTTTCGTCTGGGGATATCACTTGAGAAGTATCATGAGATTGTCGCCGGATTTGACCGACAGATGATAGTTTTGAGTATTGTAATATTTTCCGTTCTGGTTCTGGCCGGTTTGTATTTGTCCAGTAAACAAAAACGGAAATATCTGGATCGTTCATTCCAGGAAGTAAAATCATTATCGGAAAAAGTATTTGATAGTATCAATTCAGGTCTGGTGATTATTCGAAAAGATAAAACGGTCGAACTTGCCAATCGGCAGTTCTTGAATGATTTTAAAATTGAAGAACAAAAACTGTTGGATAATAACTGGCAGGATTTGATTTTTAAAGAAATTGTTCCGTTTGAAGAATTTCTCTCAACAAGTGAAGCGAGTGGGGAGTATAAAACAGAACTGTCAGACCTATCCGGCAAAAAATATTTTCTAATAAATATCGCCCGTTTGTATGATTACAAAAACCAGCCAGCCGGGGCAGTTGCGGTAGTATATAATTACACCCGCCTAAAAGAGTTGGAAAATGTTGCCAATAGAAAAGAACGTTTAAGTGAACTGGGCGATCTGGCGGCTGGTGTTGCGCATGAGATAAGGAACCCGCTCAATGGTATCTCAATTGCGGCCCAAAGACTAATGGCTGAATTCGAACCGAAGGCTAACAGTGAAGAATTTCAATTGTTTACCAGCCAGATTAAATCTGAGGCGGGCCGTTTAAACGATATTGTTACCCGGTTTTTATCACTGGCAAGGGAACGGGCAAAAAAGGAAGACAGAATCGATCTGAGTAAAACTATCACCGACACTCTTCAGTTTCTAAAACTCGATAGTGAGAAATCTGGTGCTATTATTGAGTCCGAAATTGAAAGCGATATATCGCTATCTGGTTCACAGGACAGAGTAAAACAAATGATTATCAATTTGGTAAGAAATAGTCTTGAGGCCTGTCAAAATATAAACGGAAAAATATCTGTTACGCTGGTTAGTTCGGATATTTCGGCGGTTCTGTCTGTTAAAGACAACGGTCCCGGTATCCCTGATGAGATTCATGAGAAAGTATTTATTCCGTATTTTACAACAAGGAAAACCGGAACCGGTTTGGGCTTGGCGATTGTTCATCAGATTGTTGAGGAGTTTGGCGGTCAAATAAATCTGAAATCATCTCAGGAAGATGGTACCGAATTCCTAATAAGATTACCTCTAAAATAAGTACAATAAAAAACGGCGATCAAAGATCGCCGTTTTTTCATATCAAAAAAGATATTTTTTCTATTTGATATTTGCCTTGACCCATTCGGTACTCACCGATTTCGGACGAGTGATCGGGGTTCCCAAAGCACGGTTTAAAACCAGTTGTGACAGCATGCCCATGGCACGTGAGACACTGAAGAGAACTGTGTAATATGGGAATTCCTTAAGACCGAAGTGATATAACAAGGAACCGGAGCCGGCATCAACATTCGGCCACGGATTCTTGGCTTTGCCATGCTCTTTGAGAACTTCGGGAACTACGTCATAGACATTGGCAACTGTCTTGAAAACCGGGCTTTCAGGCATATATTCCTTACCAAAGGCGAGGAAAGCGCTGAATCTCGGATCGGTTACACGGAGGACGGCATGACCGTATCCGGGAATAACCTTTCCGCTATTTAGAGTCTTCCAGGCGTAATCGCGAATCTGCTCTTTGGACGGAGCACCTTTGAATATTTTCATTGTCTCCAAAACCCAGGCAAGACATTCCTGATTTGCCAAACCGTGCAGAGGGCCAGCCAATCCATTCAAACCAGCCGAAACTGCATAGTATGAATCTGAGAGGGCCGAACCAACGGTATGACAGGTGTTGGCGCTGACATTGCCGCCTTCATGGTCACAGTGAAGAGTTAAGTACAACCGGATAAGTTTAGTGAAGACACCGGTTTTATCAGTGATGCCGAGCATCCGAGCATAGTTGGCACCCCAGTCGAGGTCCTTTTTATAAGCGATACGTTTGCCTTTTTTGAAACGCAACCGATATACGCCTGCTGCGATTCCCGGAAGTTTGGCCAGAAGATTTAAAGCGTCTTCAAGAGTTGGTTTCCAGTAATCAGGCTTGCTCATACCTTTGTTATACTCTTTTACAAATTCTGATTCTTTTTGCATCACCAGAATAGCGGTGTCAAGCATCGCCATCGGGTGAGAATCTTTTGGCATCGCCTCAAGAACATCCCAGACATATTTCGGAACTTTTGACCTTTTGGCCAATTCATCGGAAAGCGCTTTTGTCTCGGCTTTCGTTGGAAGATTACCGGTGCACAACAGATAGAAAATTTCTTCAGGAATTCTGTCGCGCAATTCCATAATCGGAATACCACGAACGATAAGACCTTTGTCCGGATAGACAACCGATGTGTCGCAGATCATACCTTTGATACCGCGCATGCCGCCATAGGCTTGTGCCACGGTTACATCGGAAATCTTCTTGTCACCTACTTTTTTGGCCAGTGCTTTTAATTCATCCCGAAGGCCGGGAATCTGTTTGGCCAATGTTTTCTGTAATGTAGCCATTTGTACTCTCCCATTCTTTTGATTGGTATAAAAATATCGTCTTTGTCTTCTCATTTTAGTTTGTGAACAAATTCACATAATTTTAGATAAAATAATAATTGATATAGTCCGATTTGTCAATAGTTTAAAGAAATAATATTAGAATTTATTGAAAAAAATAAGAAATAATTTTGAAAACCGTTTCCGGGCATTGTGAATAATTATTTTTTTCTGGAAAACATTTTTCCGGGATTCAAAAGATTGTTTGGGTCAAAAACAGATTTGATATCTTTCATCCGATCTATTGTATCGCTGGTAAACTCCATTTCGAGAAAATCTTTTTTGGTTAGTCCGATTCCATGCTCTCCTGTTAAGGTTCCGCCCAACTCCAGCGTTTTTTTAAACAGTTGTTTTATTCCCCCCCCAATCAGTCCGTTTTCAATATCTTTTTTATCATCGGTCAGAAAGTTAACATGAAGATTTCCGTCACCGGCATGACCGTATGAATTAACTCGTATTGGAAATTGAGCATTTAGCGCTGAAACAAATTTAATTAGTTCCGGCAATTTTGACGGCGGGACACAAACATCCTCGGCGATTTTGTATTTTACTGATGCTTTTACCGCCTTGGAAAGATTACGCCTGATTTTCCAGAGATTTTCGGTTAGAACCGGATCGCTTTCAATTATCAACGAAACCGGATTATGCTGCTGGCAGATATTCTTTATTGTTTCAGCTTCACTTATACAATTTTTCCCATCGGTTTCCAGAAGCAGAATAGCCTTGGCTTTTTTTATGTCGATTGATTTTTCATATCTGTTTGAACAATCGATGGCATCGTCGTCCATATATTCCATCACCGCTGGGATAATTCCAAGACGAATGATCTCGGCCACGACTGCTGCTGCCTCTTCCGGTTTATCATAGGCGACCAAAATCGTTGGGCCGACATCCGGGATTTTTATCAATCTTACGGCGATTTCTATGACGGCGGCCAAAAGTCCTTCCGAACCGATTAGAACCGAGGTCAGGTCAAAAATGTCGGTATTGGAAAAATATCCGGTATTGATAATCTCGCCTTCAATCGTGACAGCTCTGAGACCGATCACATAATCTTTGGTAACGCCATATTTTTTACAATGAAGACCACCGGCGTTTTCGGCAACATTTCCGCCAAGCGCCGATTCATCATAGCTGGCTGGATCGGGCGGATAGGACATTTCATGTCCTTTCGCCTCGTTCATTAACTCTATCGTTATTACTCCCGGGCCGCACAGAGCAATTTTATTTTCGGCGTCTATTTCGAGTTTTCGCAATTTTTCCAATGATAATACCAAACCGCCGGAAACGGGGACCGCGCCGCCAGTATATCCTGTGCCAGCACCCCGAAATACAACTGGAATATTTTCGGCACAACATTTTTTTAAAACATCAACAATATCATTTTCGTTTTTTGCGAAAAAAATCGCGTCCGGTTTAATGTTAATTTCCGACGCATCTCTGGCATAGTCAGGAAATGATTCGGTATCAAGAATTAAATTTTCGGCGTAATCGTTTTTGAGTTTTTTGAAAAAGTCGGAATGTTTTTTTCTGTTTTTATTCATTCCACGGGTTTAGCTGGGGAAATTTTAATCTTTTTTCTTTTTGCTCGATTTTTTACTCTTTTTGTCTGAGCTGCTTTTTGTCTCAATCGCTTTGTTTGGTGCATCATTGGCGGCGTCTTTTTTATACGATTCAGATCTGTGTTCGGTTGAATAAAAACCTGAACCTTTTAGTAAAAATCCTGATCCTCCGGAAATCATTCGTCTGGTTTTTCCTTTGCACTCAGGACATATCTCAATCGCCGCATCGGACATCTTTTGAAACTCTTCAAATTCGTATCCACATTCGTCGCATTTATACTGATAAGTTGGCATAATCTATTTAATCTCCGGTAATAATATGGCAACTTAACGGCAAACCTGTGTCAAAACAGGTTTGCCGAATGTATCGCCATATCAAAACATCAATACGTCTATTCCTCAGCTTCAAACTCAAAATCAGATTTGGTCGGTCCAGCCTTAACAATTTCCTGCGGGCAGCCATCGGAGAATTTCTTGAAATTCTCTATATATAGCCCGGCTAACTGAAGGTATTTATCTTTGTAGGCATCTCTATCACCCCAGGTGTTGGCCGGGTTGAGAACTTTGGATGGAACCCCTTCGCACGATTTGGGAACTTCAAAACCGAAGACCGGGTCTTTATAATAATCAACCTTCAGCAGTTTGCCATCCAAAGCAGCATTTAACAGGGCGCGCGTATATTGAATACTCATTCTTTTGCCAATACCATAAGGACCGCCTGTCCAGCCGGTATTAACCAGCCAGCAGTTGGCGTTATGTTTGAGGATTTTGTTTCTTAGTATATCTGCATAGAAATATGGATGATGGACCATAAAAGGTGCTCCGAAACAGGCGCTGAATGTAATCTCCGGTTCCTTTCCAAGATCAATCTCCGTTCCACTGACCTTTGATGTATATCCGGAAATGAAATGATACATCGCCTGCTCAGGCGTCAATTTTGAAATTGGCGGCATTACGCCGGAGGCATCGCAAGTGAGCATAATAATATTATTCGGGTGACCTGCCCTTTTTTCCTTAAAAGCATTGTCGATATAATGTAGCGGATAAGCGGCGCGTGTATTCTCCGTCATAACCTCATCGTCAAGATCAAGCATCCGGGTGACAGGATCATAGACCACATTTTCGAGGATGGTTCCGAATTTACGGGTACAAGAGTAAATCTGCGGTTCGGCTGACGGCGATAGGGAAATCACTTTCGCATAACAACCGCCTTCAAAATTGAAAATCCCTTCATCGCTCCAGCCATGTTCATCGTCGCCGACCAATTGCCGTTTGGGGTCAGCCGATAATGTCGTTTTTCCGGTTCCCGACAGTCCAAAAAACAGGGCTGAGTTACCGTCTTTGCCAACATTGGCCGAACAGTGCATGGTCATGACACCATCAAGTGGAAGCAGATAATTTAAGATAGTAAAGACAGCTTTCTTGATCTCTCCGCCATACCCGGAATTTCCGATAATTGCCGTTTTTCTTTCAAAATTGAGCAGGATAAATGTTTCGGAATTAGTGCCGTCCAGTTCCGGCATTCCCTTAAATGAGGGGATAGATATAATTGTAAATTCAGGGACAAATTTGCGAAGTTCATCATGAGTTTCGGCTGAAATCATCATATTTTTTGCGAAAAGACTATGCCAGGCATGTTCGGTTATTATTCTAAAAGGCAGGCGATAATTCGGATCGGCTCCACCATAACAATCCCGCACAAACAAATCACGTCCTTGAAGAAAACCGAGAAGTCGATTATAAACAGCATCAAACTTTTCAATCGAGAAGGGTCGATTATAAATACCCCACCATATATTGTCCTGGGTTGTTGCTTCCTTGACTACAAATTTATCGTTGGCGGCACGGGCCGTATGTTTACCGGTGTTGACAACCAAGGGACCCATATGACTGACTTTACCTTCAGAGCGGAATATTGATTCTTCGTATAGAGCTTCAGTCGGTAGGTTCCAATAGACATTGTTCAAGTTAGTCAAACCATGATTTTTTAAACCATATTCACTTTTTACGGATTGAGCCTGTTTATGGGCCGGAGTTTTAATATCTAAAATGTATTGGTTCATTTCCAGTCTCTCCTTAACTTTCTGTCACCGATGTATATTTCATTGGGCGATTCGGGATCAAGCGCCCATTTGATACGGGCGACGCCAGTCATTATATCTTTTATTGAACCGCAGTATGATAATCTGAGATGTCCATCCATCCCAAATTCGCCACCCGGAACCGTAACTACCAGTGCTTTCTCCAACAGGAATTTGGCCAGCTTGGCCGAGTTCTTTTCATAAGCACTGAAATCGGGCAGACAATAAAATGTCCCATGCGGCTTAATCGTTTTAACGCCGGTAAAAGCATTCAACTCGGCCATCATAACATTACGATTATTTTCAAGAGTAAGCCGCAAGTTCTCGACACTGCTTTGAACTCCATTAAGAGCTGCAGCGGCGGCGGTTTGCAGGACGACCGAAACGCAGGTTGAGTTTTGTCCCTGCACATTTATCATTGCCTTAATAATTTTCTCATTGGCGATTGTCCAGCCGACCCGGAAACCGGTCATGGCATAAAGTTTGGAAACACCATTGATGACAATAATATGTGAGGAGTCAGAATTGTCTTTTGAATAATCGTAACATGAGGGCGCCGTTTTTCCGTCAAAAACCAGTTTATGATAGATATCATCCATAATCAGATAGATACCTTTCTTTTCGCAAAACTCGACAATCTCACGGATAAAATCGGCTGAATAAACAGCTCCCGATGGATTATTGGGGCTGTTGACAATAATTGCTTTTGTATATGAACCGACTTTTTTGACAATATCTTCCATTTTGGGTTGAAAGCTTCCGTCTTCCGGAGTAACAATTACCGGCACCCCATGAACCATTTTAACAATATCAGGATAACTGACCCAATAAGGTGCAAGAATAATGACCTCATCGGTGGGATTAAGAATTGTCAGCATAATGTTATACAATGAATGTTTGGCGCCATTAGATACGATAAGATTTCTAGGTCCAATTATCTTATTGTAATTATCTTCGGTGTACCGAATAATTGCCTTCATCATTGAAGGAATGCCCTCGGTTGGCGTATAGCGTACTTCACCCGTTGTTAATTTGGCAGCGCTACTTAAAATGGCATCAATTGGGACTTTGGTTTTTGGTTCCCCTGCACCGAGATGAATAACCGCTTCGCCCTTTTCCCTTAAAAGACGAGCCGCCTCGTTCATTGCAAGAGTCGGAGACTCTTTAATATCTTTGGCAATCTGGCTAATACTCATATATTTATCCTTTCATCAACACCGCAATTGCGGAAACATCAACTATATCTTGTGCCGAACAGCCCCGTGAAAGATCGTTAGCAGGTTTGGCTAAACCCTGAACAATCGGTCCGGTGGCCGATGCGCCGGCAAGACGTTGGGTTAATTTATATGCAATATTCCCGGCGTCAAGATCAGGGAATATCAGAACGTTGGCATCACCGGCAACGCTGGAGCCGGGTGCTTTTGATTTAGCAATTTTGGGAACAATAGCGGCATCAACCTGAAGTTCACCGTCAGCTTTTAAATCGGGGAAATCTCTCTTCAACAATTCAAGTGCCGTCGTGACCTTATCAACATCTTTGTGTTTGGCCGAACCTTTGGTTGAAAAAGAAAGCATCGCCACTTTTGGTTCCTCGCCGGTCAGACTTTGCATTGTCTGAGCTGTTGATGCGGCAATTGAGGCCAATTGTTCGGCAGTTGGGTTAGGTACAACTGCTCCATCACCATACATAAACACTCTATTTTTGTATTCACCATAATCCGGCATTGTCATCATAAATGCCCCGGAAACAGTTCTGATGCCGGGGGCCATTCCAATAACCTGAATAGCGGCCCGTAAGACATCGCCGGTAGTATTTATTGAGCCGGCCACCGAAGCATCAGCCATATCACGGCGAACCATCATCGCCCCGAAGAACAGATATTCTTTCATTGTCTCTTTGGCCTGCTCCAGCGTGACACCTTTGGCTTTGCGGATTTCGCAAAACTCTTTGGCAAATGAGGGAAGAAACTCCGATGTTGTCGGATCGATTTGTTCAACCTGATTGAGATCAAGTCCATTTTCTTTGGCCAGTTTTGTAATTTTATCTCTATCGCCAAGTAAAATAACTTTTGCGATTTTTTCCTCAATTATTATTTTGGCCGCCTGAATCACTCGCGGCTCAATTCCTTCGGGAAGGACCACGGTTCTATATACGGCGCGTGCCTTATCTTTAATTCTGTCGAGGGGATTGCCTGCTTTATTTTCTACCCCGCTCATTGTTGACTCCTTTTAATTACCATATAATTATTTTGCATCTTTATTCATTTTCGGCCAGATCCGGGTCGGCCAGAAAGGCATTAATAAAAATATTAATACCTCCGTCCATTACTGCCGGTATATTTGATGTTTCTTTATTTGTTCGATGATCCTTAACCATATTATATGGGTGGAACACATAACTGCGGATCTGACTGCCCCACTCAATCTTCTTTTTTGATTTTGCCCGGTCATCATGCCTTTTTCGTTGTTCTTCCAGTTCCTTCTGGTATAACCTTGAACGAAGCAGGCGCATCGCCGTTGCCTTATTTTTTAACTGGCTCCGTTCATTCTGGCACTGAACCACAATCCCGCTTGGAGCATGGGTTAATCTGACCGCCGATGAAGTTTTATTGACATGTTGTCCCCCCGCTCCCGAGGATCGGTAGGTATCGACCCGAATATCATCATCATTAAGTTCAATATTTATATCATCATCAACTTCAGGAAAAATATAAATCGAGACAAACGATGTATGACGACGACTGTTAGCGTCAAACGGCGAGATTCTTACCAGACGATGAACGCCCGATTCCGATCGTAAATATCCATAGGCAAAGTCACCCTCAATTTCAAGCGTGGCCGATTTTAAACCGGCTTCGTCGCCGGGAATGTAATCAAGAAGTCTGACGCTAAAACCTCTGGTTTCGCACCAGCGGTTGTACATCCGGAAAAGCATCTCGGCCCAATCCTGAGATTCAGTTCCACCGGCGCCGGGATGAATAGTCATAATGGCGTTGCTGGCATCATTCGGTCCGGAAAGAAGGGTGGCCGTTTCCAACAGTTCAAAATCGCTGTAGATTTGACCAAGCGATTCCCGGATCTCTTTTGCTTCAGCCGAATCCTCATCACCATCAATCAGGTCAAGCAGTTCCTCAAAATCGGAAAGCTCCATCGAGACGTTTTCCACCTTATCGATCCACTTTTTATGCATAGATATTTCTTTTAGGATTTTTTGAGCCCGTCGATTATCATCCCAAAAATTAGATTCGGATGTCAGCTTTTCCAACTTGTTAATTTTTTCACGACGTCCCTCGAGGTCAAAGATACCTCGCAAGCTTGGAAAGCCGTGTCTTTAAATCGGTTATCTGTCCTTTTATACTTTCGTCCATATCCTATATCCTCAAGAAGATGTATATAATATTATCAAAATCAAATGTCAATCCAATATGAAGAATTTAGTTTTTATATGAAAAATTTTCTTCATTTGGCCGATTTTATTCAATTTTCAAGGACTGCTGTGTAAGTTATTGGTTTGCTTAATATTGGCAAATATATTGACAAAAGAATATGCCCAAATATCTTAGTAAAAACTATTTTCGGAAACGTATAAGGGATATTATGCAGATAGAAATAATTACTGTGAGCCCGTTTGAAGAGAATTGCTGTTTGGTCTGGAGCGAAAAGGACAAATTCGGCGTTATTGTTGATCCGGGCGATGAAGATGAGTTAATCATTGAGAAGATCAAAAAACTTGGTTTTATACCCAGGGCGATATTACTCACTCATGGACATGGCGATCATATCGGCGCCGTGGCACCGTTAAAGGAAAATTATGATATTCCGGTTTATATCGGAAAAGATGATGCTCCGATGCTATTGTCTCCTTCGGCCAATATTTCCGCGATATTTGGATATGAAGTGGTGTGTCCTCCGGCCGATTTTTTGGTCGAAGATGAGCAAGTGATAAAAATAGGTTCACTGGAATTTATCGTATTGTCAACACCGGGACATACCAAAGGTGGCGTTTGCTATTTTTGCGAAAATGTTTTGATATGCGGCGATACTCTTTTTAGCGGATCAATCGGACGAACCGATCTGCCTGGTGGAGATTTTCATCAGCTTATTGATTCGATTGATAAAAAGATTTTGAGCCTTCCCGATGATATCGTCTGTTATCCGGGACATGGACCAGCAACAACTGTTGGCACCGAACGAAAACATAATCCTTTTTTAGCCGGTCGCAATTTTGTTTAGGAGATTGATAAAATGAGAGACAATCTGATGTCATTGCCTGATTACCATGTTCACCCCGACTTTTCATTCGACGCTAAAGGGACCATTGATGAATTTTGCAAAGCTGCGATTAGAAAAGATCTGACCGAAATATGTTTCACTACTCATTATGATACCGATCCAAGACTTCCGGAACATCATCGATATATGCGAATTAACGGCGAACTGGTGCCAACGTCAATTGATAATATCGGTGTCTATGTTGATGCTGTGCATAAAGCGGCAGATAAATATATCGGCCATGAACTATTGGTGCAATGCGGTGTTGAAATCGGATATTTCTCTGGCTGCGAAGATGAAATGAGAAAACTGTTTCAAAAATATCAGTTCCATTATAAAATCGGTTCGGTTCATCAGGTAAACGAAACAGATATCTGCAATCAAAAAAGTATGAAAATAGCACCATCAAAATATGATCTGGATAGGTTCGCTGATTTAGTCTATGAAGATTTAATAAAATCGGCCGAAAGTGGTCTGTTTGATGTTCTCGGTCATATCGATATGTATAAAAAATATGGCATACAACCTTATGGGGAAAGAATAAATAATATCCATGAGGGCCGTATTGACAAGCTGTTTGATGCTATGATCGAAAATGGCTGTGGGCTGGAAATAAATACCGCCTCGCTAAGAAAAGGTTTTGCCGAGTATTATCCATCGATGGCGATTATCAATGCCGCCCGTTCGGCTGGTGTCCGTATTGTCGCTGTCGGCTCCGACGCTCATCGCCCCGAAGAAGTTGGTTATGATTTTGAGGGAGCGATGGGAGTAGCTTACGAGCTATTGCCTTATCGCGGTGAATAGTCTGTAAAATGAGTTCCGGCGTAATAATACATAAAAAACTTGATCGTGATTTTTATCTGCGACCGACTCTGGAGGTAGCACAAGACCTTTTGGGGAAATATCTTGTTTACAATAATAACGGACAAATAATTTCGGTTCGTCTTGTCGAAGTGGAAGCTTATATCGGTGAGGATGACCCAGCCTGCCATGCGGCGGTTGGCAGAACTGCCCGAAATGAGATTATGTATGGCCCCGGCGGGTTTAGTTATATTTATTTTATTTATGGAATGTATTTTTGTTTTAATATCGTAACCGAGTCAGCCGGTTATCCGGCGGCGGTCTTGATTCGTGGTGCCGAGCCGATTGAGGGTATCGAAATTATGCGGGAAAATTATCCGGACGCAAAAAATGGGAGATATACCGATGGCCCGGGAAAACTGTGCAAGGCGCTTGGATTGAACAGAGAAAAAAATGGCCTTGATTTGACAGGAAATAGCCTGTATCTTGAAAATCGTGAGTATAAAGTTAATAGAATAAAAAAGACGACACGGATCGGGATTAAAAAAGCAACCAAACGTAAATGGCGTTTCTTTGATGCTGATTCCGGGTTGGTATCGGTTAGTAAAAAAATTAGTTTAGATAATTAAGGGCGATAATTATGCCAAACAGAAAACGCTTAAAATCCTATACAATTCCGCTTTCAACATTTGAAAACGCGATGCATCAGTTTGATCAGGCTGCCGGCAAGCTTAATATCGATAAGGGATTGTTGGAGTTTATCAAATATCCAAAACGCAGCATTATTGTCAAACTTCCGGTTCGAATGGACGATGGAACTTTTGAAATGTTCACAGGATATCGAGTCCAGCATTCGACCGTGAGGGGTCCGGCGAAAGGCGGAATAAGATATCACCCCAATGTTGATCTCGATGAAGTCCAGGCATTGGCGGCATGGATGACCTGGAAATGCGCTGTCGTCAATATTCCATTTGGAGGCGGCAAAGGCGGAATCTGCTGCGACCCGTCAAAAATGTCAACAAATGAACTGGAACGCCTAACGCGTCGATACGCGGCCAGTTTTTATGATACCTTTGGACCGGAGACAGATATTCCTGCTCCCGATGTCAACACTAATGAACAAACGATGGCCTGGATAATGGATACCTATTCGATGCGTTCGCAGCGGACCGTAACTTCAGTTGTGACCGGCAAACCACTCTGTATTGGCGGTTCGCGAGGTCGTCATGATGCCACTGGCGCCGGTGTTGTTATTACTGTCCGAGAGGCATTAAAACATCTGAAGATGAATCCCGAAAAATCAACTGCCGCCGTTCAGGGTTTTGGAAATGTCGGTTCCATTGCTGCCCTGCATTTGTTTCGGTTAGGGGTCAAAGTAACCCATGTCTGCGATGTCTTTGGCGGGCTGACCAACAGTAAGGGAATTGATATTGAGGCGCTGATTAAATATGTTAAAGAACATAAAAAAGTAGTCGGTTTCCCCGGTGCTAAGCCGCTTGATATTAAAAAATTACTCTATGCCAAAGTTGATATTCTGGTCCCTGCGGCACTTGAAAATCAAATCACCGAAAAAAATGCAGCCAGAGTAAAGGCTAAAATCATAGCCGAAGGGGCCAATGGACCGGTTACGCCGGAAGCGGATGTGATCTTGAAGAAAAACAAAGTTTTTGTTATCCCTGATATTCTTTGCAATGCCGGCGGCGTTACGGTATCATATTTTGAATGGGTGCAGGATCGTATTGGCTATTTCTGGACAGAGGAAGAGGTCAATGAACGGATGGAAAGAATATTGACTGAGGCTTTTGACGGAGTCCTTAAGATCGCTTTGGAGAATAAGGTCGATCTCAGAATGGCTGCTTTTATGGTGGCGATACAGCGGGTGGTAGAAGTTGTTCAACTCCGCGGAATTTATGCATAACAATTGAGGCTTTTATATGTTTGGTCCCGATTTTCTAAGACAGGCGTTGATAGCGGCTCCGGTAATACTGTTTTCGCTAACGGTTCATGAATTTTTTCATGCCTATACAGCTTATCGGTATGGTGATTCCACCGCTAAGGATATGGGCCGTTTAACACTCAACCCGCTGGCGCATCTCGATTTTTTTGGAACTTTAATGATGTTCCTGTCTGGCTTTCGCTTTGGCTGGGCCAAACCGGTTCCGGTCAATCCGTATAATCTTCGCAATCCGCGGGTGGCCAATTTATGGATATCTGCCGCAGGACCGCTGTCCAATATTGGACTTGCATTTATATTCGGGATGGTTTTCCGGATAATTGCAGCCGGAGGTATAGATGTCTCTGAGGCAGTGCTGATGATTATTAAATTTGGTGTTTCGATAAATATATCGCTCGCCTTTTTTAATCTGATTCCGCTTTATCCTCTGGATGGTTCGCATATCCTGAAAAGTCTTCTACCGCCACGATATGAAGCCAAACTGTTTGAGTTTCAGCGATTCAGCCCATACATATTGTTATTTCTTATCGTCACCAGATCATTTTGGTTTATACTGGGGCCAATAGTTATCTGGTTTATTCGTCTTTTTGCCGGGAATGCTTTCTTTTATGGATATTAAAATGACAAGATTAATAAGTTTTTTATTACTGATTTTTGTTTTGTATCTTGCCCCCGGTTGCACCTTTGCTAATCGTGGCAAATGGAAAGCTGAAAAAGTCGCCGCCGAGAATAAAACGGAGAGCCCAACGACAGATGAGCTTAAAGGCGATGCTTTTCTTTTTGATATGAAGATTATTAATAAAGGCAAGAAAAATTCGGTCCGGCTTGATATTTATAGAAAAGGTGATTCACTGGCGGTTTTTGCGCGGGGATATCTTGGTAAAGGTGTTTTAAAGGGTTTGGTAAATTATGACTCTGTCTTAACATATTTTCCAACCGAAGATCAATTCTACTCCGGGAAAATTAGCAGTCTTCTTTCTGCCAACTGTTTTGAGAATATTCCGCTTGAAAAAATGCTGGTTGATTTTTTTGGGAAAACTCCTGATAAAATAGACTATTCATTTGGCGGAGCTTATTTGTCTGTTTTAACAGAAAAACCCGGTTTTCGCAGATATCGGCTGGTCGCCCAAGACTGCGCAGAGTTTATAGAACTCGATTATGACTGGAAAAATGGGCAATTTTTGCTTGAGAAATTTCAATATTCCAGTGAAGATGGTGAATTCAGACTTGAAGCCGAACGACGCAAATTCAAACTAAATGTCAAACTTCCTGACGGAAAATACCAAATATCAATACCCCCAACCGCCTCAAGGATTTACCCCTGATCTTCCCGTTATCCGGTTGACATTTTCCAATGATTATGTAACTTAATCGTTTATATAATTTTGTGTAATTTGAATAGAATCTAATTTGCAGAGATACAATTTTTTATGAGTTTATTAAGAAGAACATTTTCCTGCCTGAAACCATATTGGAAACGGATTTTAGTCGCCTCGATTTCGGCATCGATTCATGCGATAATGGCTGGGCTGTTGGTCTGGATGGCCGGACCGCTTCTTATGACCCTTTTGAACACCGCTGATATTTCTGATAATGGGAATTCGAAAGAAGCTGTTGTCCAAACAGAAACCATTGATACTGAAATTATAAATAAAAACGAATTTAACCTTGAAGAAAAGCTTGACGCCGATCTTGATTTTCTTGTCAGAACCAAAAATAATCTAAAAAACGGCATCAATGAGATTGTGACCGGACGTGACAAAATCGAAACCTTGTTTAATTTCTGCCTGCTGATTGTTCTGATTGCGGTTGCCTCCAATCTGTTTTTGTATCTTCAGGGATTCTTTATGGCTTTCGTGCAGCAATCGGTGATTCGGGATTTCCGAAATCGGCTTTTTGAAAAATACCAAAAACTATCGCTCAGTTATTTTCATCATCAACGGACAGGTCAACTGATCTCGCGTGTCACCAACGATGTTGTGGTTTTAAACGAAACGGTCGATCTCGGTTTTAATCGATTGGTCACTGATTCATTGTCGGTTTTGCTTCTTTCCACGTTTTTAGTTCTACTTTCATGGAAACTGACCCTTCTGGCGACATTAGTACTGCCGCTTGTCTTTGGTTTTATATATCTGATGGGGAAAAAACTGCGGAAATATTCGGCTCGTTCACAGGAAAAAATGGCCGATGTTAATTCGGTTTTGGAAGAAACGGTTTCCAACATCAGGATTGTTAAAGCTTATGCGATGGAAAAATTCGAGACCGGTAAGTTTTATAACGCCACCGGTGATTTTTTCCGGGCACTGGTCAGAATGACCCGACTACGGCATTTAGCCAGTCCGGTTAATGAAATTCTGATCACCGGCGCCGGAATCATTATCCTGTTTTTTGCAGGGACACGAATTATCGAAGGCCAGGGCGAGCTTGATGCCGGCGATTTTATGACCTTTATCATCGCTTTGTTTTCATTGATCAAGCCGGTTAAATCTCTTATGTCAATTCATGTAAAAATCCAGGAAGGGATGGCAGCCGCCGAGCGGATTTTTAAAGTTCTCGACGCCCCGGTTACAGTGAAGGAATCGTCCAACCCCAAAGAGATAACCAGTTTTAACTCTTCGATTAAATTTGAAAAGGTGTCGTTTTCTTATAATAAATCCCAACCGGTGTTAAATGATATTTCATTCGAAGTAAAAAAAGGGGAGATTGTCGCGCTGGTTGGCCCGTCCGGCGCTGGTAAGTCGACACTGTTTGATCTAGTGCCGCGCTTTTATGACCCAACCGAGGGATGTATTAGTATCGATGGTACAGATATAAGAGAAATCAAAATGAACTCGCTGAGGCAGCTGCTCGGAATTGTGACCCAGGAAACATACCTGTTTAATGATACAATCACAGCCAATATCGCTTATGGCTTAAAAAATATATCGATGGATGAGATTGAAAATGCTGCCAGGGCAGCCAATGCGTTTGATTTTATATCCGGCTTTGAAGACGGTTTTGAGACCGAGGTTGGAAATCGCGGGGTTCGTCTTTCGGGCGGACAACGGCAAAGAATAGCAATTGCCCGGGCACTTTTAAAAAATCCTCAGATTCTTATTTTCGATGAAGCTACCTCGGCGCTTGATACCGAATCCGAGCAATTGGTACAAGAAGCGATCGACCGCCTGATGGCCAGCCGGACCACTCTGGTTATTGCTCATCGATTGTCTACTATCAAACATGCCGACCGCATTCTGGTTATCGATCAGGGACTTTTGGCCGAAAGCGGGACTCACCAGCAGCTATTGGAAAAAGATGGTCTTTACCGAAGGCTTTATATGATGCAGTTTAAAGAGAAAGAACCGGCATGAACCTTCTTATTCTCGATTCAATTGATACCAAAACATTTGGCGGATACCAGAACTGGATCTGCCTGATCTCACCGGAGTTGGCAAAACGGGGCCATAAGGTCATTGTTGTCAGTCGGCCAAACTCCGAATTTTTTAAAAGATTCGATGAACATTCGATTGGAATGAAAATAATTGAATTGCCGATCTCCGGCGATTTTAATCCGTTTACCATATCAAAATTGGCGCGGATTTTTAAAAAAGAAAATATCGATGTTGTAATTTGTGATTTTAATAAAGATGTTCGACTGGGCGGTTTGGCTGCCCGTTTTTCAAACCAACCAAAAGTAGTTTGGCATCTGGGACTCAATATTACTAAAAATAATTTTGTCCATAGATTTTTAACACCGCGGCTTATTGATGCCGCTGTTGTACCATCGGCTGATCTAAAAAGGCAAGTAGTAGCTTCGGGATATATTGATACTAAAATAGTTACTGTCATTCCGCATGGTATTCCCCCACTGGATTTTAATTATGATAAAACCGAGGCCGGCCGAGACCTAAGAATAAAATATGATATCCCCATAGATAATTTAATTGCCGTGACCTCGGGGCGGTTTGTTGAGCAAAAAGGACATAAGTACTTATTAGAGGCGGCCAGGGAAATTGTTTCTAAATTCCCCGCGGTGACATTTCTGTTTCTTGGTGATGGACCATTGGAGAATAAACTCAAAGCCAAAATTGCTGAGTATAAACTTGAAAAACATTTTGTTTTTTCCGGGATGCTCAGTGATTTTGATCTGGAACTGGCCGGTTCCGATCTGATGCTCCATCCTTCGGTTGAAGAACCATTCGGATTTTCTGTCCTGGAAGGGATGCGGGCCGGATTGCCGGTTGTCGCCAGCAAGATTGGCGGTATCCCTGAATTTGCCATCAACAATAAAACCGCGCTGTTAATTGAACCTTGCAATAGCAAACTTCTTAGCACGGCGGTTCTTGAATTATTGAACTCATCGGAAAAGATGAAATCTTTTGGTCAAGCCGGAAAACAGAGATGGTCCGATGATTTGAAACTCGATGTAATGGTACTTGCCTGGGAAAAATATTTGGATAACCTGATCGGTTTGGATAATTGATATGAATTTTCTAAAACAGATAGAATTTAAAATCAAAGATGGTTTCTTTTTTATTTTTCAATTGCTATTGAAAAAGGGAACGGCCGATTATAAAATTCCCGACAGTAAACAATTAAATAAAATACTAATTCTTCGTCCCGATAGAATCGGTGATACCGTATGTACCTTTCCGCTGATTGACAGCTTAAAAGAAAACTTTCCTGAGTTAAAAATATCGATTTTTGCCTCATCGAAAAACTACTTGCTTATTAAACATGACCCGCGTTTTGATAAAATCTTTATCTACCGCAGAAATATTTTCCGGGATATCAAGGAAGTATTTGCGATCAGGCGTGAAAAATATCAGTGTGTGGTTGATCTTTTGGCCGATGACTCGGTGACGACCCTATTTCTCTCGCAGTTTTGCTCGGTATCCTCAAGACGAATCAGTCTCGGCAAAGACAAATTTAAAAAATATTATGATTTTAATTATCGCCCAGAGCCAGATTGTGAAAAACATACTGTTGATATAAATCTAAAGCTGCTTGATGCCTTTGGATCTTTATGTACTATCGCCGACCGCCATGCTCCACCGTTTGTTGATAGCGCAACTCATGATAAAATAGATAATTTCCTGAATACTATTTTAAATAATAGTCCTGAACAAAAACTAATTGGATTTAATCTTTCTGCACGAGGTGAAAATCGTAACTGGGGATATGAAAAATCAAAAGAATTGATTTCGAAAATCCTCGAATCGAATGATAATTGCACTATAATATTAATCACCGCGCCAAATGAACGATTTAAAGCTGATAGAATTGAAAAACAGTTCGACAAACATGTGATTCAGATTCCGCCGAACTCCAGTCTGACCGAAGCGTCGGCGTTGATATCAAAACTTGATATGCTGATTTCGCCGGATACATCGCTGGTTCATATTGGACGCTCAGTCCGGATTCCGGTGATTGGATTATACACCGCATACAAAAAGGTGTATCGTCAGTGGCGGCCGTTTAATCAGGAGGATGGTCTGGTTCTTTCGTATGGTGGAGATGATGTTTTTAATATCACTGTCGAACAGGTTTTTGATGAGTTTAACAAAATGAAACAGAATAATATTACCGCCAAAAAACAGGTCTAACGCAAAAAGGTATTTTGTTTGTATGAGTATTTTAAAATCGATAGAGTCTTTGTTCAAAAAAATACCGTTGGCACTTCTGAGCCGTGCCAAAAGGACCGAACATAATCGGTCGATTTTAATTGGCAAAGATACTGAGTATAAAATACTTTTCATTCGACCGGAAAAAATCGGTGATATTTTTATTTCTTTCCCAATTTTTGATGTACTCTTAAAACATTTTCCCAATGTCAAACTATCTATTCTTGGTTCACCCGATTGTAAACCGATAATAGAACATGATCCGAGATTTTATAAGATATATTATTATCAAAAAAATATCTGGTCTGATTTAAGAATGTTAAAAATAATAAGAAATGAAAAATATGACTGCGTGGTAGATTTGGTCGGACGGGACTCAGTGAACTCGCTTTTGATGACCATCTTTGGCGTCCCGCAAAAACCGAGAGTAGCCGTTGGCAAAGATAAGTTTAGTAAATATTATGATTATAATTTCGATCTGCGTAGCAACAATACCGGGCATGTTATCACCAATAGCTTAAAACTGCTTGAGGCCTTTGGTATCTCTTATGAGAAATCAGATTGTTTTGCACCACCGTTTATTAATGAAGAGACCAATCAAAAGGCGGTCGAGATATTAAATGATTTGAAAATAAACAAGGAAAAATCTCTTGTTGTCGGATATAATCTTTCTGCCGGTTCGCCCGAAAGAATGCTTTCAAATAATATTGCTGCAAAATTATTGGAAAAGGTTTTTGATTTTAATAAAAATATAGAAATAATATTATTTGCGATAGCTGCTGATCGAGAAAAAGCGAAACAACTTCAAAAACAATTTCCTGATAAAGTTAATATCGTCCCCAAAGGACTAAATCTAATTGAAGCATCAGCGGTTATTAAAATATTTGATGTTTTTATAACACCGGATACATCATTGGTGCATATCGCCCGTTCATTTAATATCCCGGTAGTGGCTCTGTATCGAAGATATCTGAACAATTATAAAATTTGGTTTCCGTTTGGTCAGTCGTGTGGAATGGTACTGTCAAAAAATGATAACGATATTAGCGATTTAACTGCCGAGATGATTTATAAAGAGTTTGTCAAACTGCTCGACTATTGCAAACAGGAGGGGAAATGCCAAATCTCTCAGCAGTTGTAATCACTCGCAATGAAGAAGCCAACATCAAGCGATGTCTGCAGTCGCTTCAGATTGCCGATGAAATCATTCTGATTGATAGCGGTTCCACCGATAGAACAATCGAGATCGCCGAAAGTCTGGGTGCTAAAGTTTATGTCAAGGAGTGGTCAGGGTTCGGCCCATCCAAAAAAGTCGGAGTCAGCAAAGCTTCCGGCAAATGGATAATATCGCTTGATGCCGATGAAGAGTTATCACCCGAACTGGCCAAAGAAATAAGTACTACTGTTCTGTCCGAAACCGAGAATAGCGGTTATTATATAAAACGAAAAACAAACTTTTTGGGCCGATGGATTTATCATTGCGGCTGGTATCCCGATTATATTCTTCGTTTATTCAAAAAGGCAGATGGCGATTTTAATGATGCGGTGGTGCATGAGAAAATTATTTTAAATGGCCGGGTCGGTTATCTCAATGGTGAGATTCTGCATTATAGTTATCATACAATCGAACAGTACTTTGAAAAGTCTGCCACCTATACCACCTTGGGTGCGGAGCAGGCTTATAAATCAGGCAAGAAATCGAGGTGGTATCATATTGTCTTCAAACCGCCGGTATCGTTTATCAAACATTATTTTATAAAACTCGGATTTTTGGACGGGCTGGAAGGATTTATTATTTCGGCTTTTTCGGCAATGGCGGTGATGGTAAAGTACTCAAAATTGAGACATCTAATCAGGCAGGGAAAATCGGGAGTAGATAAGAATGCCTAAGAAAATATCTCTCGAAAAGGGTGATCGAATTCTTATCAGCCGGACAGATCGAATAGGCGATTTGATTCTTGCCATACCATTAATCGAATCAGTTAAGGCAAACTATCCAGAATGTTTGATAGATGTCCTGGCATCAGACTATGCCGCACCGGTATTAGAAAATAACGATAGCATTAATGAAGTAATAAAAACCAACAATAATTCTCTAAGAAGTGATGAAGGCTATTTCCAAAAACTTTGTGAAACTCTTCAAGCCCATAACTATAAAGTTGCATTGGTCGTTTATCCTGACAAGATGATAAGCAAAATTATTTATAAATCAAAAATCCCAATTCGTATCGGAACCGCACGGCGGTTTAAATCGATTTATTTTACCCGATTCTTATTTCATAGCCGTAAGGCAAATAAAAAACATGAATCAGAATATAATCTTGATTTTTTAAGATTTTTCAGGCAATCCAAAGTCAGCTTTGTTCCGCATGTTTATCTTAAAGAAGAAGAGATCAACACCGCCAAAAAAGTCCTTGCCGATGCCAATGTTTCCGGCCGTTTTATTGCTCTTCATCCCGGTTCAGGCGGGTCGACTGATTGCTGGCCGCTTGGCTATTTTATTAAACTTTGTTATATTTTAAAAGAACGGAACTATTCGGTTGTTTTGACCGGATCAAGTGAAGAAAAAAAAGAGATAGATAAAATTGCAGATAGAAAAGATGTTCCAGTGATTAATCTGGCCGGGAAAACAGATATCAGAACTCTGGCCGGATTGTTATCGTTGGCTGATGTTGTTGTCGCCAATTCGACCGGTCCGCTTCATCTGGCCGCTGCGGTCGGTACCAGAGTAATCGGTTTATACCCGAACAATCATGCTATGTCTCCGGTCAGGTGGGGACCGCTGGGAACAAGGCATCAGGTAATTTTACCGCCGGGTGGCCAAAAGCGAATGTCTGCTATGAAACCGGAAGATATTGCAAAAACTGTTATTTCGATGATGTCAAATTCAGAGGTGAGCAAATGAGCGGTGTTCTGAATCTGGCTGAGTTTATTATTCGGGTTGAATCATTTAATGCCAATATCAATATTCCCCTGGTAAGAAAGGCTTATGAGTTTTGTGATGCTTCTCACGCCGGGCAGATTCGTGAATCGGGTGAACCGTATGTAATTCATAGCCTGAATGTCGGACTGATTTTGGCCGAGCTTCATCTCGATTCGTCCACTATTGCGGCCGGTCTGATTCATGATGTTGTCGAGGACACCGATGTTACGCTTGATGATATAACTCGCGAGTTTAACGAAGAAATCGCATCTCTGGTTGATGGTGTCACAAAATTGGGGACGGTTGAGTTCAAATCACAGGAAGAGCGCCAGGTTGAATATTTCCGTAAGATGCTTCTATCGATGACTCGTGATATTCGTGTCATCCTGATTAAACTGGGTGATCGTCTGCATAATATGAGAACCTTACAGCATTTGAAACCGGATAAAATTAAACGGATTGCTACCGAGACTCGCGAGGTCTACGCTCCGTTGGCGCATCGCTTTGGAATCGCCAAAGTTAAGATGGAACTTGAAGATCTTTCGATGAAATTTCTCGAACCGGAAATTTATGAAGATCTGGCCAAAAGGGTTGAATTAAAAAAAGATGAAAGAGAAGCATATATTGTCCTTCTGGTTAAACCGATTAAAAAGCTTCTAAGTGATAATGGGATAAAAGCCAAAGTATATGGCCGCGCCAAACATATTGACTCCATCTATCGCAAGGTCCAAATTCGAAAAGTTCCGTTTGAACTGATTGCCGATTTGTTTGCCATCAGAATAATAACCCAAACAAAACCCGAATGTTATCATGCAATGGGTCTGGTTCATGAACTTTGGAAACCGGTCGACTATAAGTTCTCCGATTATATCGCCAATCCCAAGCCGAATAACTATCAATCGCTACATACCGCCGTTTTTGGACCGGATGGTAAGGTTGTCGAGATTCAGATAAGAACTCATGAGATGCACCGGATAGCCGAAAATGGAATTGCCGCCCACTGGCTCTATAAAGAAGGCAAACAGGAACTGGATAAATCCGATAAACAGATGCTCTGGCTTCGCGATGTTCTCGACTGGCAGAAAGATATGACCAATCCTTCCGAATTTCTGGAGTTTTTGAAAATTGACCTGTTTGCGGAAGATATTTTTGTCTATACCCCTCAGGGAGAAATCATACACCTTGCCGCCGGAGCAACACCACTTGATTTTGCCTATAGTATTCATACCGAAGTCGGGATGCATTGTAGCGGCGCCAAAATCAACGGACGTATCATGCCATTATCCACACCATTGCAGTCCGGAGATAAGATTGAGGTTTTAACCAGTCCCCACCGTCACCCAACCCAGGATTGGTTGAAAATAGCCAAGACCTCCTCGGCTCGGTCAAAAATACGGCGCTGGCTGAAACAGGCCGGTTATGAACAGGCAGTGGCGCTGGGCAAGGAACTGCTCGAAAGAGAATTAAAAAAACATCGTTTAAAACTCCCACCCGAAGATGAATTTTTGGATATCGCGCAGGGTTTTTCACATACATCAATTGAGAGCCTCTATAATTCTCTTGGCAACGGCAATGTATCTTGTCACCAGGTAATAACCCGAATTACCCCGTTGGTGGAAGAATCTAAAGAGATTTCGGTCGATCAGGTTCTCAAGCGTTTTCGTCATGAGCGGGGAATTAAAATCGAGGGTATGGGCAATATGATGTTCCAGTTTGCCGGATGCTGCCAGCCGATCCCGGGCGAAGAAATAATAGGCTACATTACCCGGGGACGGGGCGTAACTATTCATCGCTCAGATTGTTCTTTCGCCCAGGAATTGATCAAACAGCCGGAACGAACGGTCCCGGTTTCATGGGATGTCGGGCATGAGCAAAATTTTGTGGTTCGTATTGAAATCGATGTTTCTCCGCGCAAAAATATACTGGCCGATATTACCGATTCAATTGCCGATAGCGATACCAATGTCCGCGGGGCTAATATTGATTTGTCAGAAACAAGTACCGTTGGATATATTATTGTGGAGGTAAACAGTCTCAATCAATTGGAGCGGGTCTTACGTAAAATAAAAAAGGTTAGGGGAGTAAACTCGGTTAAACGAGCTTATGGGACCGGCCAAAATTTGGATTAATAAAAAAACAGTAAAAGGATAAATTATGAAGAATACATTCGGACGAGATACCATTCTAATTGTTGCGGTAATAATAGTTTTTGCCGCTGGATATTTTATTTTTCAGGAAAAACCTGAGCAGAAAAGCACCGGCTTTAAGCATCCCGACGTCGCTGGGATGACAATGGGCGACAGTCCCGAAATGGAAAAATTTATAGCCGAACTCCCGCAGAATTACAATGAACTGATTGGACTCGGCAATAATTATATGGATCAGGGCATTTATGCGCTGGCAATTGAATGTTATCAAAGAGCGATAGCAATTGACTCCACCGATCCCAATGTACTAATCGATTTGGGTGCCTGCTTTCATGCTGTCGGTGGAGGTGAGAAAGCGATCGGACTCTTTGAAAAAGCTCTCTTGATAAATCCAAATCATGTTATCGGGCAATTTAATTCCGGTATTGTCTATCGTGAGCTTGGCAATTATGAAATGGCGAAAAGACATTGGGAAAAGGTAATCGAACTGGACCCGGGATCACCAATGGCAGATTCATCCCGAAGCTATATTACTCATTTGGGTCACGATCACTAGTTTTTCGCATGCCTTAATAGCGCCGTCAGGAACCCCTTCCTGACGGGAACATATCGATACTGTTCTCTATTTCCGTTTTTTTGACGTTCTTTCCTATTTGGTTGGTTTTAAATATAAAAAATATTAGTTTTTTTATATGCAAACCAATGGAGTAATTAAGTCAGGGATAGAAGCTCTTCTGGAGTTTGTGTATCCGTCAAACTGCCTCAATTGCAATGAATATATAGAGCAGCCGGGTGAGTTGATCTGCCCAAAATGCTGGGATAAGATTTATTATACTGATGATATTTATTGTGTTGGCTGTAAAAGTGCTATTCCAGCCAATCTAATTTGTTCAAAATGCAAAATAGAAAATTCCTTACCGCTAATAACTCTTGGTCATTTTGCAAGTCCGCTCGGCGAAATTATAAAACAGTTTAAGTATCGCGGTTTTATAAAAATGAGCCCAATTCTTGTCAATCGTATTCTGGATATACATGCCATAATAATTAAAAAGATAAAAGCTGACTTAATCGTGCCAATTCCTCTTCATAGTTATCGTTTGAAATCTCGGGGATTTAATCAGGCTGAGATTTTGGCCGATAATATTAGTATGAAAACAGGGATCGAAGTGAATAAAAATTCGCTCAGGAAAATACGAAATACCAGGGACCAAAAATTACTGGATCATAACGAACGTATAAAGAATGTAAAAGATGCCTACAAAGTTTTTGATGAAGATCTTCGAGACAAGAAAATTATTCTTGTTGACGATGTTATTACTACCGGCGCCACCCTGAATGAAGCGAGAAAAGAAATTATTAAGGCTGAGGGTAAAGTAGTTCTGGCAATTGTCATAGCCACGGCAGGATCTATTTATTAAAATGAATGACGATATAACTAAAAATCAACCGGTCCAAAACTACCTGCAGTATCTTGAACTTGAATGCGGTTTATCAGTCAATAGTCTGGCGGCATACAAACGGGATATCGTTGAGTTTATTCGATTATTCAAAATAAAGACTGACTATGAAATTTCTTCAAAAACGATTAACGAATATCTGACCAAACTGCATAATTTAAACCGTAAACCGGGAACGATTGCACGCAAAATCTCTTCGCTCCGAAATTTTTATAAATACCTGTCCGAAAATAATCTGGTGAAAAATAACCGGTTTGAATTTGCCCGTGTTCCCAAAATTATGCGTTATCATCCCGATTATCTTTCTATCGATGAAGTGACCTCGATTCTCAATCAGCCGAAACCGGAAGAGAGAAACGGTATCCGGGATTTGGCAATTCTGGAACTTATTTATGGCACCGGTATGAGAATCTCAGAACTTCTCAATCTGAAAATATCCTCTATTTACGACGAAATCGGCTTTATCAAAATAGTCGGTAAAGGAAACCGGGAACGGCTGGTCCCTTACGGCAGTTACGCTTCCAAGGCGGTTGAGCGATATCTTGTTGAAGAAAGAGAGAAAATCAACCCCGAAAAAGATGGAGATATTCTATTCCTGTC
>DAOUVS010000223.1 GCA_030667525.1 Candidatus Zixiibacteriota bacterium
CATTTAATTTTGTCAAGGCTCTTTATGTTGTCGGCTCGGCGCAACGGGATCATTTCAGACAACTTTTTAAGGTGATCGAACTGCTTGATGAGGTGAACAAAACTCCCGCAGAAGAATGTTTATCGCCGCGATTGAAACATGTCGAGTTTGGATGGATAAAGTTTAAGGATCAGATGATGTCGACTCGTGAGGGGAATATTATTCTTCTTGATGAGGTACTCGGCAAAGCGATTGCGCTGGCTAAAGAAAAGATAAAAGAAAAGAACCCTGATCTAAAAGAGCTTGACAAAACGGCCCAACAAATTGGGGTCGGAGCGGTGATTTATGCCGATCTGTCAACTCGCAAGGAAAAGGATGTTAATTTCGACTGGAACCAGGTGCTCAGCTTTGATGGCGAATCAGGACCATACCTGCAGTACACTCATGCCCGGCTATCATCTTTGATCCGTAACTATGGCAGGGAAATTCCAACCAGAGTAGATTATTCACTATTGGATAAAGCAGAAGAGGCGCAGGTTTTAGATATCCTTTACAAGTTCCCGCAAATTGTCTGGTCGGTTTCAGAATTAAACGAGCCATTTTTGATAAGCTCTTACTTGCAGGAATTGGCCTCGGCATTTAATAAGGTGTACCAGCGAAAAGACGGCAATGGCAGAATTGATAAAATTATATCAGAGAATGCCGAATTAACCGAAGCAAGAATATCGCTGGTCAATGCTGTCAGAATTGTAATCAACGAAGGACTTTATCTTCTCGGTATCGAAGCACCCGAAGAGATGTAAAATTACAGGAATAATTAATGAACGAGATTATCAAACCGCTGAAAATTCTTCCCGAAAAAATTAAGCTTGGTGGAGATTATAATATAACCCAGATGGTTTTAATGCTTGGTCTGTTGGCCAAAACAGATATTTGCATCCGTAATTATAATCGCAGCAATGAGACTTCTTTTACACTTTCGTTTTTAAACTCAATTGGTTGTATATCAGAGCGTAGTGCCACCGAGATTGTCATAAAGGCTGATTCGCCAATCCAGATTGATGAGTGCGCGGAATTGGAATATGAGGGCGGTGCTGTACCATTGGCGCAAATAGTTGGGTTTCTGGCCGGAAAGAATATCTGTTGCTCACTTAAATATGCAAATTCAATTAATTCTGATTTAGTCGATCTGTTAGTTAATAATTTTAGTAAATATGGTGTTGATCTGTTTCATAAGGCTGAAATCAGACAGATATATTTCAGATCATCTTCTGTGTCGCCGATTGAGTGTACACTCTCAAATGCTTTGCCATATTTGAAAAACTCCCTATTGTTTTATAGCCTTACTTGCGGGCAATCAATCTCTATTAAGGAAATAATCGCTACTGATTCAGGCTTTGAGAATCTAATAAAATATTTCGGTGGTAATTTATCAAGCGTGGATACTAAATCTGAAACAACGATTGATCCGAATGATCCGCGCAAGAAAATTCGCGTAGTGAATTTTGATTATAAACGAAAAATTGATTTGAAGCAATTTTCGGAGATAGAAGGCGGCGAGATTATTGTGCCATCTGATTATCATTCTTTGGCTGCTTTTATATTACTGGCTATCCTAAAAAAGAAAAGTTTGATCGTTGAGGATGTTTATATCAACGACAGCATGAATCGCTTTATAAAATTCCTAAAAGGTTTTGCCGCCGATGTTGAATTAAGTAATAAAAAATCGATACCGCCTTATACAACAAATGATCTTACTGTTACCGGTCGTGAAGCAAAAGGACGAAAACTGTCTGGCCGAACCGCCACTGCTTTGATGGAATTGATTCCCTATATTTCTATTGCCGCAGCAGTTGGTAACAACAATACCGTTATAAGAGACATCGCCGAATATGGAATCTGGCAGAATAATCCTTTTAATGAAATATCATTGATGTTAAAAAATGTTGGCATTAAATCCGGGGCACTGGAAGATGGATTAGTGATCGAGGGGAAATCAGATTATGATGATGATAAATATGGTCCCTTTGTAAATAAGGAAATTGCTCTGGCATTTTATATTCTGATCCTTTCCGAAACTGTAAAAACTACTTTTAATGGTTTTGAAATCATTGCAGATAATTATCCGGAAATAATTGAAGCGGTGCAAACTGCTTATGATAAGCAACTCCTTTCCAAATTGGCCTGATTCAAAATATGAGTTGTATTTTACCCGACTGCTGCATCGATAAACATTCCGAAAGATAATCGTATGGCCAAAGTAGAACATATCACCGATGGACCTATCTATTCGACAATATTCAGGCTCGCCTGGCCGGTGGTCGCGGCGATGTTTTTGGAATTTGCACTTACGATTACTGATTATTTTTGGGTTGGCTTTTTGGGTACTGCCGAACAGGATGCGCTGACATCGTCATTGATAACCACCTGGACTCTATTTGCAACCATAACCATTATTGTAACTGGGTTGACGGCCCTGATTTCCCGGGCTATTGGTGCGAATGACACGCCGAAGGCGATTTATATTTCAGGGCAAGGGATAATGATGGCGGTGGGAATTGGACTTATCTTTTCCGTTATCGGGGTCGCGGCGACTCCACATATCCTAAAGTTTATGAAAGCAAGCCCGGCTGTTATTGAGTTGGGAGTGTCGTACCTTCGGATATTTTTTGCCGGGATATCAATATTTTTTATCAATGATGCTCTTGGATCGATTTTCAGGGCATCAGGAAATACGAAGTCGCCGACAATTGCTTTTGCAGCCGGGACGGTTATTAATATCGGTCTTGATCCTTTGCTTATATTTGGGTGGGGACCGATTCCGGCGTATGGTATCGCCGGGGCGGCAATGGCTACTATTATAGCAGTAGTATGTACATTTATAATTATGCTCGTCCTTATATTTAGGGGGAAATTAGAATTTTCGCTTGGTCGCTGGTATCGGACCCATGTTGATTTATCGATGATGTTCAAAATATTCCGGATTGGTCTTCCGGTATCTTTACAGAATATTACATTTATTATCGTTTACTGGTTTATAATTCAAATTGTTCATCATTATGGTGATGCGGCCGGTGCAGCCATGGGGCTTGGAAATCGAATGGAATCGGCATCATTTCTGATCGCTTTTGGATTTTCTATGGCTGCCGCCACGATGGTCGGCCAAAATCTTGGTGCGGGAAAACCGGAAAGAGCTGCCAAATGTGCCTGGGGAACAATGAAATTAGTTATTTTGGAAACATCGATTGTATCAATTCTATTTATTTCGATCCCTGAATCGATTGCCGGACTGTTTTCATCTGATCCTGAGGTGATAAAAATAGCGGCCGATTATTTGATAATACTTGGCCTGTCACAGGTTTTTATGGGAATCGAAATTATTCTTGAGGGTTCTTTTTCGGGAGCAGGTGATACGATGCCGCCGATGATTGTTTCGATTCCCGGATCATTAGCGAGGTTGCCGCTGGCATATTATTTCTGTTTTGTTCTCGATATTGGAATTAATGGCGTCTGGTGGTCATTAACAATTACATCACTATTTAAGGCGGTTGTTTTATTGTTATGGTTCAGAAGAGGTAAGTGGAAAGAGAAAAAGATATAAAATTTTATAAACTTGACTTTGGTTGGCACGGCCCGTAACTTAAATGACAGATTTATTTGACTAAAGATGTAGCAGGTAAGAAGATGGAACGATTTATTAGATATAAAACAGCCGAGAAAATTGGCTGGGGAATATTTGAGGAAAACGGTATCGCCGAAATATCGGGCAACCCGGCGGTTGGATTTGATAAAACCGGAAACTATTATAATCTTTCGCAGATCATATTATTGGCTCCGGTGGAACCAAGTAAAATAGTCTGTGTCGGTTTAAATTATAAAGATCATGTAAAAGAATCACAATCGGCCACCAAGGTACCGGAATCACCGGTCCTGTTTATGAAGCCGCCCTCTGCGTTAATCGGTCCGGGAGAAAAAATAATCTATCCTGAGATGTCGAACCGGGTTGATTATGAAGCCGAACTGGGTATTGTTATTGGTCGCAGATGTTATCAGGTTGCCGAGGTCGAGGCTGAGGATTATATTTTCGGCCTTACCTGCGCCAACGATGTAACCGCCCGCGATCTGCAAAAAAGCGACGGACAATGGACACGGGGAAAAGGTTTTGACACTTTCTGCCCGGTTGGCCCCTGGATAATAAGCAATCTTGCTTATGGGGATCTGTCTATCGAATCATATCTCAATGGCGATCTGAAACAATCGGCGAGAACTTCGATGATGATATTTCCGGTGCCATTTTTGATTTCATTTATTTCAAAAGTGATGACGCTTAATCCTGGCGATCTGATTTTAACCGGGACACCGGCTGGAATAAGTCCGATGAAGCCGGGAGACCGCATAGAAGTCCGTATTGAAGGGATTGGTTCGCTGGTAAATGATGTTGCCTAAAACAGCCGCAATATTTTTTATTTCACTTCTGTTTTTTTTCAATGCATCTGCATTTGATACTCTGAAAGTTACTGCCGAACTTGATACCACTCTGAAACAAATAAGCGGTGTTGTCGAATATAAATTACCGGCTAATCTTGAACTGCCGACTTTTGAGTTTCAGTTGTTCCCCAATGTCTTTTTCTCGGCGGATACGCCCTATCTTGAGGATAAATCGGAGTTACGCAGCCGATTGATCAATTCAAAAAAATGGGGCAGTATGGCAATTGATTCGATATTAGTGGATGATAAAAATATTGGCGACAATTATTCTGTTGAATATACGCAGGGGGTTATTCCTCTGAAGGATTACCAAACTAAGCAGCCGTTAGTGTTCAAGCTATATTTTAAAACTATTGTGCCTGAATCGGGCGATAGATTATCTTCTTTGGGAAACAACTATCTTCTTGATGGCTGGTTTCCAACACCAGCGGTACTAAAAAAGAATCATGAATGGTATCATCCATATTATGCAAGAAATTCTGAATTGGTTAGTGATTATTATTTTTATGATGTTAAAATTATGGTACCGTCTGATTTAATGGTGGTTGGACCCGGGTCGTCGCTGATAAA
>DAOUVS010000090.1 GCA_030667525.1 Candidatus Zixiibacteriota bacterium
AGGAATTTAACAAGTAGAGCATCATAGTACGCCACTTCTTGGTTCTGCAGATACAATGCAAACGCTTCGGCTGTTTTTTTCCTTAATAGCCAATCATCAAAACGAGTCAGACTTATAAATTTCTGATCAATGTTCTCCCCGTCCAACTGAATATAACCAGTATAACGAATAACCATCCAGGTAAGGATAACATGAAACAGTGATTCATTATCTGCATCTTCACACAGCTTTTTTATTTCTATTAATGACGTGTTCCCGATTTTTATATCCTTATCAGTTTTTTTATGGAAAAGATACTTAAATTCGCGGAGGATTCCCTTTTTGATATTCTCAATATCAATATCCGCTTTAATAAAACCTTTTACAGAGTCTAAATAATATAAGACTGCCTGCTCAAACCACTGTGGCGCCTTGGGATTATTCTTCTTGAATTCGCCCAGTAAATTGGAATTAATCACACCTTTGAATGGTTCAAGTATTGCTTTCATCTGTAACTCTATGTAAGCATCATCAATACTTGGAACACCCTTACCATTAAGATATTTTGCGAGCCTATCCCATGAACCATCGTGATCATAAATTTCTCTAAAATCAAGGAAAGCATGATATTGATAGCCAGCTAATTCAACATAGAAGCCTTCATCGCGAAACTGCCTCCCAATACGGATATATTCAAGCCCGGTTTTATGATCTCGGAAAATGTAATAGAATCCATTATCAGTATTTATTGCCAATGCTTCAGCCAGGTTTTTATTGATTATTACTTTATCATCGTCCTGACCAACATTAAATGGGCAAGAAGTATGAATAGCACCGCGAGTGGAGTTATAAGCATTATTGTAAAAAATAAGCGCTCTCTGATCTCCTGCGCGATTGGAGTAGGCAAAAACATTTTCATCGGTCCAGCCATCTGGTGTTTGGAAATCATAAAATGCAAAGTTTTCAACGCCGCTGAAAAGCTGACGGCGACGCATTAGGGGAAATATTTCAACTTCATGTCGACGTATCATCTCCTCGTCAACCTTCTCATCCCAGTATGCCTTATAGTATTCCATACCGTACTTTTCTGTAAATCCTTCTATCTGCCCATGCCCGAACATCGGTAAACCGGGCATAGTGACCATAAGAACCGCAACAGCAAAGTATTTATCACCTTTGCCAAATTGTTCAATTGCCGTCAATTCATCAGGGTTGTTCATGAAATTTACGAATCGCTTGGCCACCTCGGGGCTGAATTCAATCACATTTTTGACAGTTGTTCGGTATTTTCCATAATCTTCCATTTTGAGCATATTCATAAAGGCGCTGTTATATACTCGATGCATACCAAGAGTACGAACAAAATACCCTTCCATTAACCAGAAAGCTTCGGCAAGAAGTAATGTATCGGGGACCTCCTCATTCACTCGGTCAACAACTTCCCGCCAGAATTCCTTAGGGAAAACCTCATCAAATTCTGCTTTAATCATGCCATGTTCTGCTCGTGATGGAATTGCTCCGCCATCTCCCGGTTGCGGAAACCATAGTCGATGATAATGTTTCTTCGCCAGAGTCATAGCGGCATCGAAACGTATAATTGGAAATTTGCGGGCAACATGAAGAATTGTCTGAATAACTGTCTCACGTACTTCGGGAATCAAAAAATTCAATTGTGCCGTATCATTCCAGGGCATACTGGTACCATCGTTGCCATGATAGATATATCTGGATTCACCTGTCCTCTTATCTATCATTTTGAAAACCACGGCCGCATCACCATGGCACCAATAAGAATCCTCTATTTGTATGGTAACTCGATCATCATGAGAAAGATCCACCCCGGTATATTGATATACCGGAAAAGGGGGTTCATTAGACTGGATAAACCAATCAGGATGCTCGACTACCCACTTGGAATATATTCCCATATGGTTCGGAACCATATCGCTGGCCAACCGAATACCTCTTTGCCAGGCACGGTCACGAAGGTTTAAATAGGCATCTTCCCCGCCCAATTCCTCCGAAATAACGTAATCATAGAGTGAATATGCTGACGATGCCGCTTCCGGGTTGCCCATAATTTGTTTAATCTTTTTCGAAGCTGGGGACCTCTGCCATATTCCAATCAGCCATAAACCTGTAAAACCCCACCGGGCCAAACGATCAAGTTCTTCATCGGGTATATCGCTTAGATATTTAATGTGACGTTGATACTTCTTTGACAATTGATCAAGCCATACAAAAGCCATTTTGGCAATAAGCACGGCATTTGACATCCAGTCGGCATCCATACTAAAACGCGCCGATTCAGGATAATCCGGTTTAAAACCGTATGCGTCTTGCCCAAATATCAGGGCCATATTTGGACCGGGACCAAGACCTCGAAGCCGTTTTTCCTCTGCCAAAATATCAACAGCCAAAAGCAATCTTTCCAATAGTTCCTCTGGGAGAAAATCAGCCCAATAAGCTTTGATATAATTAAGTTGTCCCTGGATGGAATCCGGGCAAGCTTCCATAGGAGCACGTAAGCATTTAAACAACGTCATTCCCAAAGGCCTAAATGGAGATTGCCCGCCAAAATATTCTTCAAGAGAACTAATAAAAGATAAATATGGGGATTGTTGTTTTAAATCTTTGTCTTCGAATAAATCTCTAAATGGTTTAAAGGCCGGGTTCATCATTGACAAGGAAAGTAAAACCATTTCAAGTGTTACTGTTTCAAGGTTGGGAATATTCTCTATCTCATCCGATAAAAATTCCTTTTCAGATCGATGGCCAAATATTACTGCTTTAGGAGGATATAGAGGAATAAAAGCCGAAGAGGATTTTTCAAGAACACCGCACTCGTCTTTTCGAATGACCCATTCCAGCCCTTTTGAGACAACGCCCGGTAATTCATTATAGCAATAAATATTTGTAAGATAACGAAGAATATCAACTATCACGCCAACCGAAATTAGCTGCCCGGCATTAATTGATTCAAAACAATAAGATTGAGCATAACGTCTATTATTATACCGATCCGAAAGTTTGCGAATGGTATAAATGCTTTTTGCCGAAATATTGTTATTGGATTTATCAATTAAAGTATTAATATCCAACCAATTCCATGATTTCTTTGAAATATGAAAACCAAAAGTAAAATATCTTCGCAATATTTTATCTAAATTAGACACCATAACATCCTGTCCAACAACATTTGAAATTATCTATCATTATTAATAAACAACAATTTTTATTTTAAAAAAATACAAATATTTGTCGATGATTACTCCATAAAAATTTGTATCCCACCCATTGGGTGGGTATTTTATAAATACGCCTGATACATATGCTCTACAAGGCATCTAACTCACTTTCCCCTCCAAACCGGTGTTGATTCTGGTCTCTCCCCCACCATTAGAAAGCATAAATAGGATTTTTGTCGAAACCGACCGGGATTTCGATCTACCATCGGGCATATGTGGATTTTTTTGGCAATCTGACACCCACAAAACAAAAATATGACAAAACGAAGCCATTTTAAGTTTCCGTCAGGAAGGGATTCCTGACGGCGCGGAAATTGGCTCAACGAGTTCGCAACTTCCCGGTCAATCTGAGGATTAACCGGGCACCATCAGGGAATAAACATCAGAAACAGCCCAATTATGCCGAAACATAGAGGATATGAGATAATTTTGGGGCGCTGTTTTTTTATTGACATGGTAATTTAATAAGTTATACTTAAGTGGTATGAAACAAATAGTTTACAAAATTTTAGATGGTCAGAAGGGGGGGATGTAGATGACTGGCGTTAAGGTACGTGATGACGAATCTTTTGAAAAAGCCCTTCGCCGTTTTAACAAGTTCTGTGAAAAAACAGGAATCCTTTCTGACATAAAAAAGCACCAACACTTTGAGAAACCGTCTGAGAGAAAGAAAAGAAAGAATAATGCGGCTCGTCGTAAGATGAAGAAAATGAATTTGGAAAGAAACTAAATGTCTCTTTTGAAACGCATTGACGAAGATTTAATTAAGGCCCTGAAGAATCATGAAAGTGATAAAGTCACCATGTTTCGGGGCCTTAAATCAGATATAAAGTATAAACAGATTGATAAAGGTGAAGAGCTGACCGAAGAAGAGGTCGCTGCGGTTCTGACCTTTAACGCTAAAAAACGGCGTGATTCAATCGAGCAGTTCCAGGCCGGTGGTCGCCAGGATCTGGTTGACAAAGAAACGGCTGAACTCGAAGTGATCAAAGAGTATCTGCCGGAGCAGTTATCAGATGAGAAGCTTAGGGAAATAATCGCCCAGGCAATTGAAAAAACCGGTGCCGATTCTCCGGCGAAAATGGGATTGATTATGAAAGAGGTTATGCCCGAGATCAAGGGCAAAGCCGATGGCAAAATTGTCAATAAAATTGCCACAGAATTGTTATCAAAACCCGAAGAGTGACCTTTCGGGTTAATTGGACATTAAACAGGGGAGTTTAATATGAATTGGGTTGATATAGTTTTATTAATATTGCTGGTAGCATCATTGGTCGTTGGCTCTAAAAAAGGATTGATTCGGGAACTGATGGCACTATTGGTATTGACAACAGCGGTAATTTTATCAGTTAACTATATCGATTTAATAGCGGTCAAAGTGTATGAACAGTTAGGCGGCTCGCCTCTGGTGACAGCTATTATTTCATTTGTTTTACTTCTCGCTTTCATTTATGCGATCTTCAAATTAGTCGCGATGGTGTTTTACAAGTTTGCCAACATGCAAAAGCTCGGTAAAAAAGATCAGCTTGGCGGAGCGCTGGTTGGTTTCGTCAGAGGTTGGGTGGTAATAAGTTTTTGTGTCTTTGTTGTCTTTCTCATGCCGATGCCAGAACGATTTTATGTCGATTTTGAGGAATCATTTCTCGGCCCGACTTTCGCCAAAACATTACCGGTTCTTTACGAAGGCAGCTCCGGTTTGCACCCTGAAAATCCTGAATTTATGCCAAAGATTGAAACCGCTCTGCTACAGCGACCATCGGGAACGATGTCACAGGAGGAACGTCAGAAGCTGTCAGATTCGCGCGAACAGGTGTATCGGGTCATTTATCAGATGGACCGCTTTTTTGGATCGAAGCAATAATATTAATAATCCCGTTTTGAATTTCCGACAAAAACTCATATATTCAAGCCGGTAATAACCGGCTTTTTTATTGGTGCGAAATAAATATGCTTGAATTTGATAATCATAGTCTTGATGTTTTAGAATATCCCAAGATAATATCTATTCTGCGGGGACTCTGCCTGACTCATTTTGGCATGAGGCTGGTTGACCAGATAGCACCATTAACCGACGCTGTCGAAATTCGGAGCCGACTTGATGAAACCGCCGAAATGAAAGATATTATTCGCTTCGGCTCGGCCTTTCCCCTCTTTCGTCTTGATGATATCAGCGGACTGTTTGAACGGTCGAAAACCGAGGGAATATTTTTGGAGCCGATGCAGCTTTTGAATATCAAAGAGTTTATTGATATTGCCAGAGCGCTTAAAGATTATGCACCGGAAGAGAGGGAAAAATTCCCGCTGATAGCTAATTATCTAAAACAAATTCATTCTTTTCCGGACCTTGGCAAGGAAATCGGCAAGACAATCGACCATGATGGTTCGATCCTTGATAATGCGTCGGCGAAACTTAAAAAAATCAGGATGGATATCGCTGATACCAAACGGAAAATAGCCCGGAAATTAAATCAGATTCTTTCGGAACGGACCAAGCAGCAGGGCTGGCAGGATGATACAATTACGCAGCGCGACGGGCGGTATGTTATTCCGTTTTTGTCGGGACAGTTTCACCAGGATTCGGGAATTGTTCATGATCGTTCCCAATCAGGTGCAACTTTATTTGTCGAACCAAATGAAACCGTTGAACATAACAATAAATTGGGGCAGAATTTTCAGCAGGAACGACTTGAGATTGATCGAATTTTACGAGCCCTGACAGCCAAAATTGGTGAAAAAGCTGATCTGTTTCTGGTCAACTGCGAATTTATCGGCCACCTTGATTTTATTCATGCCGCCGGCAATCTGGCGATAAAAACAGGCGGCGAAAAACCAATAATTTCAGGCAAAGCCCGATTTAATCTGATCAAAAGCCGTCATCCATTATTGATGTACTATACCGAAGATAAAAAAGAGATCGTTTCTAATGATATCGCTCTTGATGATGGCCGCCTTGCCATGATAATTACCGGCCCCAATACCGGAGGTAAAACGGTGGCATTAAAATCGGTTGGTCTGCTGATAGTGATGGCCCAATCGGGACTCCATATTCCAGCCGATGATAAATCTGAGATCGGGATTTTTAAAAATATTTTTGCCGATATCGGCGATGAGCAGTCAATCGAACTTTCGCTTTCGACATTTTCATCGCATATCAGACAAATTATTTATGCCGTTAAACATGCCGGACCAAACTCTTTGGTGCTTCTTGATGAAATCGGAGCCGGAACTGATCCAAAAGAGGGATCATCGCTGGCCGAGGCGATCCTATTAAAATTGATCCGCAATAAAGTCAAAGTGATTGCCACCACGCATTATTCGCAGTTGAAAACTTTGCCGATGCTTCATCCCGAGATCGAGAATGCCTCGTTTGAATTTGATCGGGTCTCGCTCCGACCGACTTATCGACTTCAAACCGGAATCCCGGGGGCATCGTATGCTGTTGAGATTGCCTCGCGATTGGGGATGCCGCGGGACATCACCGACAATGCCGCCGATTTGGTCGGCACCGGTGAACGCTCCTTAACAAAATTAATTGAGTCATTGGAAACGGAATTGGCGACTTTGAGAAAAGACAAAGCAACGCTGGAAGACAGATTAAAAAAAGCCGGGCAGCTTGAGGAGTTTTATAAAAGCCAGAGCAACAAACTCGAAAACGAGATCGAGGCAACAAAAAAAGAACAGCTCGATGAGATGCAACAGACACTTTATGAGACCAGGTTTGAGGCCGAACGGACAATCAAAAATATTATAGAAAAAAATGCCTCAAAAGATTCAATAAAACATGCTCATAAATTTCTCAAAGAGAAAGAAAATCTTCTTAATAAGTTTCGGGCAAAACAAAAGTCAAAAATAGATTCTTCGGTTCAATTTGAAACCGGTGACACGGTTAAGGTGCTGTCGCTTAATTCGCAAGGCGAGATTATTGATTTGATTGGGAATAACCGTGCCAGAGTCAATCTTGGTAATATGGTTAGTACTGTGGAACTATCCGATCTGGAAAAAATAAGCGGAGCTGCTGATAAAACCAATTCGGTCAGAAGAGTAGGCGGGGTTACCGAAAATGAGATTTCCGGACCGGAGGTTCATCTGCGCGGATTAACCGTTGATGAAGCGATTGAAAAAATCGACAAGTATCTTGACTCGGCGGTGGTTTCAGGATTAAACCAAATATATGTAATTCATGGTAAAGGGACCGGGACACTGCGAAAAGTGATTTCCGGTTATCTTAAAAAGCATAGAGCAGTCAAATCATTTCGTTTGGGTGATTGGAACGAGGGCGGCGCCGGAGTAACGGTCGTTCAGCTAAAATAGACCGGTATAAATATGACAGGTTTAATACCACAGGATATAATCGAACAGGTCCGTCAGGCGAGCGATATTGTTGATATTATCAATCAGTATGTCCGTCTGAAAAAACGGGGACGAAACTATCAGGCCCTCTGCCCTTTTCATGTTGAAAAAACACCATCCTTTTCGGTCTCTCAGGATAAACAGATTTTCCACTGCTTCGGATGCAGTAAAGGCGGTAATGTTTTCACGTTTCTGATGGAACATGAAAGTATGACTTTTGTTGAGGCGATTAAACACCTTGCAGAAAAAGCCGGTATTCGTGTTCCCGAGCGCAAAATAGATGACAAATCCAAAGAAGAGTTCGAACGACTGCACTATGCCCAGCAGGTCGCCGTCGATTATTATAAAACTACTTTATACTCGGATAAATATCGCGATAAGATATTGAATTATCTTCACACCAAAAGAAACCTGACTGATGAATCAATTGAGCTGTTTCAACTCGGTCTGTCTGGTGAAGAATGGGACGGACTTTTGAAACATGCCCTAAAAAAAGAGTTGTACCCAAAAGATATGGTTGCGGCCGGACTAGTGATTCATTCGGATAAAAAGGACAATTATTTTGATCGGTTTCGTCAAAGATTAATGATTCCAATATTTAACCTGAGTGAGAAACCGATTGCATTTGGCGGACGTGCCTTAAAAAAGGGTGAACTCGCAAAATATATAAATTCACCGGAAACAAAACTGTACTCCAAAAGTTTTGTTCTGTATGGTCTTAATTTCACCAAGCAGTTTATCCGTGAGAAAAAAGAAGTAATAATTGTCGAGGGTTATTTTGACCTGATTTCGCTTTATCAAGCCGGAATCAAAAATGTGGTCGCCTCATCGGGAACAGCATTCACGACGCAACAGGCGCGGCTTTTGGCCCGCTTTACCGATATGGCCTACCTCTTTTTTGACGCTGATTCGGCCGGCCAGAATGCGGCAGTACGTTCGGTGGATGCATTGTATGATGCCGGTATAGAAGTGAAAGTTATGCGTCCACCTGATGGCGAAGATCCCGATTCGGTGGCGGTCAAGTATGGTGCCGATAAAATCGAGGAGATCAAAGCGGAGGCTCTCAGATATCTTGAGTTTCGCACCCTGAATATTGATATGGAAAAAAGCGGGATAATTGTAAGAGAGAAACTTATTAAAGAGTTGGCAGAGCTGGCCGAAAGAATCGGCGACCCAACCCGGCGTCAATTATTTATCAGTGAAGCATCTGCCATTACTCAGATCGATCAGTCGGTCCTGGCCAATCTGACCACCGGCGGATATACGACCAGGAGATCTCCGGGCGAAATTAAACATCCCAAAAAGATCACCGATATAGAATCTGATTTGATCTCGATGATCTTAAATTATCCGGAATATATTGAGACGGTGCAGGAACGGCTTTCCCCTGAAGATTTTCAATCTAAAGATTTAAATCAAATCTATTCATTTATTCTCGATGTATATAAGACTCATGGTGCAATTAAAGAATCGGTTCTTTTTGATTTTATCGAAGACGAAAATTTAGCCAGTCAAATTTCATCGTTGATGATACTCGATTTACCCAGTACAAATATTGATACTCAGATAAAAGATTATATAAATCAGTTACTCACATTTAAGCGAGAACGGGTAATAGATAAACTAAGATCCGAATTAAAATTGGCCGAAGAACAAAAAGATTTTGAGGCGGCCAGAGATTTAACCACTGAAATTGAGGAATTGATAGCAAAGCGCAAAGGGTAACCATAATGGCATATCCCATATAAAGTTACAGCGACCAATAAAATGCTAAAACGACTCTATCTTGAAAATTTTGCCCTGACCGATAAACTCGAAATCGAATTTGATTCGGGGATGTCGGTCCTGACCGGTGAGACCGGTGCCGGTAAATCTATTATTGTCGGTGCTATCGCAAGACTGCTGGGTGAAAAAGTTGATCGGGACGATATCCGTTCCGGTTGTACCCAATCCTCTATTGAGTGCGATTTTTATATTTCCAAAGAAAAAACAAATAATTTCCGCGTTATAAAAAACGAATTAAACGATCTGGACATAAATATTGAGTCTAAACTGTTGAATATCAGAAGAGAGATTTTTGATAAACGCGCTTCCAAATCTTATATCAATGGTCAACTGGTTACCCTTGCACAACTAAAACAGATTAGCAGACATCTGGCTGAACTGTACGGTCAGCATTCGCATCAACTGTTGCTTGATGAAAAAAACCACCTGAATTTTTTAGACAGCTTCGCCGGTTTATTCGAACAGGTTGAAAAACTAAGATTACTTTTTTATGAATGGGATAAAGCCAAAAAAGAGTTGGCACAATTGATAGCCAGCCGGGAACAGAGAAAAAACGAGCTGGAGCTTCTCAAATTTCAAAAAGAAGAAATCGAAAAGGCGAATATCGAAATCGGCGAGGAAGAAAAACTGCTAAATGAAAAAAGACTGCTTGATTCGTCGCAGAAACTGGCCGACAAATCGACGAACATATTAAATCTTCTCGACCGGCAGGAACCATCGGCGATTGAAATTCTGGACAGTTGCCGAAACGAACTTTCCAAAATGACTGAAATCGATAAGTCTCTGGAAAAAACCGGTGAGTTATTAGAGCAGGCGATCATCAATTTAGGTGAATTGCGGGCCGAAATTGAATCTTATCAGTTTTCAATTCCTGATGACCCGAATCGACAGGAACAGATTAATATTCGGC
>DAOUVS010000355.1 GCA_030667525.1 Candidatus Zixiibacteriota bacterium
ATCTGGCTCGACTGGCCGGGTTGGTGCCGGTCGGAGTTCTCTGCGAGATAATGGACGATGATGGTACTATGGCTCGTGTTCCGCGTCTGAAGAAAATGGCGGAAGAGTTTAATATGTCAATGATCACGGTTAAGGACCTGATCGAATACCGGCGTCATACCGAAAAACTGATTAATAAGATAGTTGAGGTTGATTTCCCAACACGTTATGGAATATTTAAACTCCGCATGTTTGAATCGCAGACCGATGATCATCATCATATTGCGCTGGTCAAGGGTGATGTCGCCGGTAAAAAAGATGTTCTGGTGCGAGTGCACTCACAGTGTTTGACCGGTGATGTTTTTGGGTCGGCCAGATGTGACTGCGGCGATCAGCTGGCAACAGCGATGAAGATGATTGATAAGGAAGGCGAGGGAGTGCTGTTGTATATGCGTCAGGAGGGGCGCGGAATTGGTTTGACCAATAAATTGAAAGCATACAAATTGCAGGATGAAGGCAGGGATACAGTCGAGGCTAATCATGAACTTGGTTTTAAGGCTGATTTACGGGACTATGGTATCGGCGCCCAGATACTTGTTGATTTGGGGTTGAGTTCGATTAAGTTGATTACTAACAATCCCAAAAAGATTGTCGGTCTTGAAGGGTATGGTTTAACGATCAGCGAACGGGTTTCGATTGAGATCAAACCGACCGAACATAACGCCAAATATCTTAAGACCAAAAAAGATAAAATGGGACATATATTTAATATTATATAGGAGTGATTATGAAATATCAGGAAATAGTCGGCACCCTTGATGCCGCCGGATTTAAATTCGGAATAGTAGTCAGCCGCTTTAATGAGCTTCTGACCAGTAAGCTTCTTGAGGGAGCGGTTGATTGTCTTGTCAGGCATAAAGCAAAGGAATCAGATATCTGGGTCACCAGAGTGCCGGGTGCATTTGAGATCCCATATCTCGCCGCTAAAATGGCTGACTCAAAAAAATATGATTGTGTTCTCTGTCTCGGTGTTGTCATCAAAGGTGAGACTCCTCATTTTGATTATATTGCGAGTGAAACTTCCAAGGGGATTGCCAAAGCGGCGATGGATTCCGGTGTGCCGGTTATCTATGGTATCGTCACGGCCGATTCGCTGGAGCATGCCATTGAGCGGGCCGGAACCAAAGCCGGTAACAAAGGCTGGGATGCCGCTCAATCCGGGATCGAGATGGTTAATTTGTATAAACAGATTGATAAATCATGAGCAATAGACATCGCGCCCGTGAACATGTACTAAAGGCATTGTATGCGCTGGAGTTGGGGGAGCAGTCAGTTGAAGAAATCAGCTCGGCTTTAATCGAGAATGGCAGTGTCGATGAAAACGTTCTCGATTTTGCCAAAGATCTGTTTGTCAAGGTTGCTCAATATACACCAAAACTTGATGTTTATATATCCCGTCTGGCGACTAACTGGGATATCGAACGAATGGCGGTGGTTGATAAAAATATTCTGCGGATGGCGATTTGCGAGGTAGAGCATCTGCCTGATGTCCCGATCAAAGTCGCTATAAATGAGGCTATCGAACTGGCCAAAAAATATAGTACGCTCGAATCGGCTTCGTTTGTTAATGGTGTCCTTGACAAAGTGATGCAGGATAAAGAGGCATTGATAAAAGAGGAAGAGGCCGAAAAAGCAGAAGATTTGAAAAAAGCGGAATAAGTTAAAATTCTTATTTATTTTTGACAATATCTTCATGTTGATTTTCAATTAGGTCAGGTGCCATGCCGTAGGTCCTGAAGAATGAAGGGCGCACCTGAC
>DAOUVS010000263.1 GCA_030667525.1 Candidatus Zixiibacteriota bacterium
AACACTATCAACATCCCTTTCACCAATAGCACTATCAGCTCGAAAACTATCTACCAGACCTGCCGCTGCTTTGGCCGATTTCATAAATTTCCTATATTTTGAGAAAATCGAGTCCACCGTTGTATTGTTATATTCAATAATTATCGGGATAGCTGCGGCCGCATCCTGCCGCTCCTGCTGAAGTTCAGATTCAGATTTTGAAATAACAATCTGAAAAGGTGAAATAATATCCTCACGAGCAATCTCTCCGACTTTTGGAAAATCAAGAGGGTAAAACAGATTCTCGGCGGGATAAAGTAAGGCAATCAATGCCGTCGCAAGAAACAGCATCAGGTATTTGTTTACCTTATGCCGCGCGCTGGTTATCGGAGTCTGGCGTGTTTCTGATTTTACTTTAAGAAATCCCTTGATGAATCTTTTTAATCTGAGCAGAAGTGTATACATAACCGAGGACCCTGACCCTCTTAGTCCCTCCGACCTTTTTTCTCATACCGTTCATAGGCTCGCAATATTCTTTGAACGAGCCGATGTCTTACTACATCTTTATCGGTCAAATAAGAAAATCCTATTCCTTTTATTCCGGTCAGGATATTTTGAATCAAAACCAGCCCGGAACTCCTTTTATCGGCCAGATCGATTTGAGTAATATCACCGGTAATAATCGCCCGTGAACCTTCGCCCAGACGGGTTAAAAACATTTTCATCTGTGCTGCAGTTGTATTCTGGGCTTCGTCAAGTATCACAAACGTCTGATTCAAAGTCCGTCCCCTCATAAAAGCGAGAGGGAGAATTTCGATTGTTCCCAACTCTATCAGCTTCTTTATTCTTTCAGCCGGTATCATATCATGCAGGGCATCATAAACCGGTCTTAAATAAGGATCGACTTTGGCCCGGATATCTCCCGGTAAAAACCCAAGCGACTCACCCGCTTCAACTGCCGGACGAACCAAAACGACCCGATTAACCTGTTTTTCTTTCAGGGCCGAAACGGCCACAGCTACTGCCAGATATGTTTTACCGGTTCCGGCCGGACCGATCGAAAAAACAATATCATTATCTTCAATACACTCAAGATATTTTTTCTGACCGACCGTTTTTGGTCGGATTTTCAATTTTAGCGTAAAGTCGCTGAGATTATCAGCCGCCATTATTTCGGCCGGACTGCCGTTTCCTTCACTGACCATTTCAATCGAATAATTCAGATATTGATCGGTAATATCATCACCCTGTTTTAGCCGCAAGGTCAAATCGCCAAACAGCTTCTCAACTTTGGTTACTTCGTCCTGGGAACCTTCAATCAGAATATTATCACCACGCGCCACAATATGCGCCTTAAACGCTTCCTCGATCCTGCGCAAGTTGCAATCATTCTGACCAAAAAGCAGACGAGGATCAAAACCCTCGATCGAGATTGTTTTTGAAATGTTATTGTTTGTTTCAGTACCCATATACCAATTTTAATATAAAAGTTTAATCTATTATTTGCAAGCCAAGATCTTTGAGCATTTCCGGGTCGACATCCGATGGCGCACCATCCATAAGTGAGGCTGCTGTGGTCGATTTTGGAAAAGCGATAACATCACGAATACTGCTGCGACCGGTCATCAGGGCAACCAGACGATCAAGCCCGGTCGCAATTCCACCATGCGGCGGGGCGCCATATTCCAATGCTCTTAAAAGAAAGCCAAACATAACTTCGGCCCGTTCATCGGTAAATCCTAGAAGATTCAGAATCTTTTGCTGGATATCACGACGATGATTCCTGATTCCGCCCGATGACAACTCAACCCCATTAAGAACCAGATCATACTGTTCCGCCCGGAGTTTACGTAAAGGATGATTTATATCACTTAGCGGCAGTTCGCTTGGTTCTTCAAGCAAAGGCATATCCTCATCTTTTGGCGATGATACAATATTATGCATCGCTTCCAACCGATCCTCATCTTCATTATATTCAAAAAGCGGAAATCCGGTCACCCAGAGAAATTTCCATTCTTTGTTATTTATCAACTCATGTTTCTTGCCAAGATACAACCGCAGTTGGCCAAGAATAGTTTCGGCTTTTAGCGCTTTATCCGAAATAATAAATACTGCATCGCCGGTTTCGGCTCTTAATCTTTCACAGATTTTGTCTTTAACTTCCTCACCGATAAATTTCAGAATCGGCGATTTATCGCCACCATCAGCTTTTAAAATATAAGCCAGCCCACCGGCCCCGAGATTTTTGACAAAATCGGTCAGTTCATCAATCTGTTTGCGGGAATATGAAGCGCCATTTTTCAAACAAATTGCCGAAACAACGCCGCCATTTTTGACCACATCGGCAAAGACTTTAAAGTCACAATCGGCGACGATATCAGAGATATCATTCAGTTCCATCCCAAACCGCAAATCAGGTTTATCTATCCCCCATCGACGCATCACCTCGGAATATTCATATCTTGGAAACGGAGTTTCAAGTTTAGCATCAAGCACCTTTTTGAACAGATGAGTCATCATTCCTTCGACAACACTAAAGACATCATCAATCGTAACAAACGACATCTCCATATCAACCTGTGTATGTTCCGGTTGACGGTCGGCGCGAAGATCCTCATCACGAAGACATTTCGCCAACTGATAATATTTATCAAATCCCGATATCATCAAAATCTGTTTTAATAACTGCGGTGATTGCGGTAGCGCATAAAATTTTCCCTTTTGAATCCGGCTCGGGACAACATAATCACGAGCACCTTCGGGGGTCGATTTCATCAGAAGTGGCGTATCGATATCAAGAAAATCCTGTGAATTAAGATATTCCCTTATCGCAACAGTCGCCTGATGGCGCACTTTCATACATTCCTGAAACTGTGGACGGCGCAGGTCAAGATACCGATATTCCAGACGTAGCACTTCGCTGGCATTGGTTTCTTCGGCGATTTCAAACGGCGGCGTTTTCGATTCGGCCAATATAACAAAATCTTCAACCGCGATTTCAATTTCACCGGAGGCCAGATTTTTGTTTTCGGTTCCTTCAGGACGTTTCCCGACAACACCTTTGGCCGAAACCACAAATTCATGGCGGGCCGAAACCGCTATCTCAAAAACTTCCTTTTTTACTTTTTCAGGATTTATAACAACCTGAGTAACTCCGTAACGGTCGCGAATATCAATAAACAGCAAACCGCCCAGATTTCGATATTCCTGGACCCAGCCGTTTAAAATAACCGACTGGCCATTATCTTTGATTGTAAGTTCACCGCAGGTGTGGGTTCGTTTCAACTCTTTAAATAAATACAAGCGCTCTCCATTAACCTTATATCATTATTATAATTAGCTCGGCAAATTTGAGGTCTGATTAACACATTTTTATTTTTTCATAGCGCCCGAAAGTAAACATTTGTTGGCACTTTGTCAAGTAACACATTGTTTTATTATTATACGCAGGATATGCGATGGCAGTTTAATAACTTGACTTTTGAACGGCGAACGATTTTATTCGTTCAGGTTTAAAACACTGTAGCCGATAGAATTAGAGATATGAATATTTCAAGATTTCTAAAAGAAGAGATGATTGAGCTGAACCTTCAAACAGCCCAGGAACCACAACCGGAGGAAAACAACTCCGACAAATGGAAGTTCCGTAATAAGGAACGTCTTTTATCTGATCTGGTGGGGATTCTTGAAATATCTGGAAAAATTGGAAATCGCTGTAAAATATTGACCGAATTTATCAATCGTGAGAAAAAAGCCTCGACCGGAATCGGCGATAATGTCGCTGTTCCGCATGTCCGCTCAATGCAGGCAAAAGATCTTGTTATCGGCTTTGCCCGTTCCCGCGATGGGTATCAGTTTGACAGTATCGATGGAAAACCTGCGCATCTGTTTTTTGTCATGGCTGCCCCGTCTTATGATGATAATCTTTATCTGAAAGTTTTTAAGGCGCTATCGGAATCATTGCAGTATGAATCGTTCCGTGAAGAACTGATGGAAGCCGAAACCCCCTA
>DAOUVS010000108.1 GCA_030667525.1 Candidatus Zixiibacteriota bacterium
TTATTTCATTTACTAAGTTGGGAGTAAATTCATCTACAGTTAAATTCATTATTTTTGGCTTATGCAAAAAATCATTTTCAATATCCAGCCTCGCCAAAACCTTTTTTGTAATCTCAATATTATTCAATTCTTTGTCATTAAGAAGTATTCTAAGGTTCTTTCTTAAAATATCCTCTTTGGATGCACGTACTACTATTTTCAGGGCAGTTGATAATTCGCCATTTTTAAATTCCCCACGGCCGGCAAATAGATCAAGATAATTTAAATGATCTGTCTGGCGCCCTATAATGGCCGCCCACGTAGAAAAATATTCGCTAGCAATATTAGATTTGATCAAAGTATGTTTATCGGGTTCATTATCCCAATGTTTAGATACATCTGACATTAGATTCGCCTCACATTCCCATCAACTATAGATATAATTCTACTCATTATTATTTTAAATCACAAGCAAAATATAAAATATCCCACTGACAAACCATGTCAGTGAAAATTCAATTTTATTGAGAAATTTGAGGCTACTTAAACAGGTACCCGGCGGAGACGCGGAAAGTGGCGTCGAGGTCGCTGTTATGCAAATACGCCAGATCGACTTTGATACGATTGATATTCAAACCGACCCCGGCGGTGAAATTACCAATATCAGAACCGAGACGGCCGAAAATCAACTCTTTGTAAGATACCTCACCGCCAAAATGAGTATCAAGCGATATATCCCCGACCCAGAACTGTGAGGCATATTTAATACCCTCGAATTTAATATCACCCGATAGTGCAACTCTGAGCGTAAAATCTTTGATATTATGCTTGTATAGTACACCCGGTTTAACTGTCGGCAAAATCGATTCGGAATATTTTTGTGTAAACCTGATATACCCCGAGGTCAAATCGGTGATCATCAACCCGAGACGAAATTTGTTACTTAACTGATACAGCGCACCGGCATCGACCGTGAAACCATAACCCTTGCTGATACCCAAATCACGATAGATAATGCGGGCGGTAACACCGAAATCAAATTTATTTCTAATTTTCCCGGAAACCGATCCGGCAAAAAGATAATCACCATGAGTCACCTCACGGATTATAACCGGACGATTACGAGCGGCATCCCAGCCGGTGATATTGATCCCGCCGCCGCCGAGATAATAAAAATAGAAACCGTATGCTTTAATTGCAGAGTTTTCTTTGTTCCGATTACTGGTATATCCGATAAAATCATGATTAAGAAGCGATCCAAATGTCTCAGCATGCATCGCCGTGATATTTTGCCCGCTCAAATAATTCAACCCGGCCGGATTCCAGTATCCGGTGGTGGCATCAAACGGTCCGGCAACAGCCGCACCACCCATCGCCAGCGCTCGTCCGCCGACACCGAGCGAAAACGACTCCCCGGCATACTTGGCCGAAAAAGCCGACGTTGCCAGCAGAATTGTTAATATCAGAACAAGTATAGTTTTCATAAGCTCTATTATATTGTACGCAAATTATATTTGCAAGACCAAGCTTTTTTCAAGAGATTCAGAAAAGTAATAAAATCACAAAGAAAAAGGCGGACATAACATCCGCCCTCTTCTTATTGGTTACAAATGACTAATTTTTAATAATCGCCTTTTGTCGTTTCTTCTACTTTGGCAGTTTTCATACCACAAGCCTTGACGTTTGTTGCTCCGGCTTCATCAGTTGCCACTGCAGCGATAATCTCGGCTTTGTACCCCTTACTGGTGACCAATTTGGCCAGATTGGCCGATTCAACTTTGGTCGGGTCAAAACAGACTGTTGCCAGACCACTCTTATGATCGATTGAAACAACCTTGATCACACCTTCCTGCTTCATCAAAGCAGTGGTAATCGATGATTCGCATCCGCCGCAGGTCATACCGGAAATGTTAAGAGAAGCAGTTTCACATTTACCTTTGTAATCACAATCGGCTGTGGCACCAATCAGTTTGCCGTCGGTTTTGGAATTGTCATCTGTCTTAACGCCGCACGGCACGGCACATGTTTTGGCACATCCGACCGCTGATGTTTTAGCTTTTGAACCGCCGCATCCCGGACCAGCAAAAACCAAATTGGTCATTGCCATAAAAGCAAAAACGACCACAAATCCCATAATCAAATTTTTCTTCACGATGCCTCCATTGGTTGGTTATGCTATATTGTATTTTATATAATACCTATTTCGTCCTATTTGTCAACTGTTTAATGATTTAACATAAAAAAAATCAAAAAAGTTCCATATCTCACTCTTTTTTAAATTTTCTTTGGTATAACTAAATAACTCTAAATTAAGCTATTTGCCAATTGGCGTGTAAATGTTTGTTGCCTAACATAATAAAATTTAATAATTAGTTGTTATAAGATATGAAATTTGACACAAAAGTAAAGACAATAATCGGCTGGCTTCTGGCAGTTGTAATCCTGGCCTTTTTGGTCCGAATGTTTTATGTCAACCGGGCTGAACTGGCTCAGTGGCAATGGGATATAGATTGGCTAAAAGCTGCAGCTTCTGCCATTTTGTTATTTATGGCCTATCTGACCGCCGCAATCGCCTGGAAAACAATTATTTACGGATTCGGGCATAAAATTGGCCTGTCCGACTCGTTCCGAATTGTCTATCTCGCTAATCTTGGAAGATATATCCCCGGCAAAATCTGGCAGGTTTTCGGGATGGTTGCGCTGGCCAAAGAGGTTGGTATTCCGGCACGTATTTCATTGGCTTCGTTTGCCTTAGCTCAAGCTTATTCTTTGCCGGCGGCGTTTGTATTGATTCCAATATTTCTCGGGAATATCGATTCTATACATCAGCTAGCGGTATATAAAAACCTGTTTTATCTCGTCTTTGCAATATCTTTTATAGCTTTTATGATTTTGTTTTTTAAACCGGGTGGTTTAAGCGGGGCGCTTAATTGGGTTCTTAAATTATTGAAACGGGAACCGGTTGAATATAATCCCAAAATGAAAAACAGAATCGCAATTTTTAATTGGTATTTGATTACCTGGATTCTGTTTGGTTTTGCTTTTCATTTCTTTCTGGAGGCATTACTTGCCGACTCACCTTTACCAGCCAATTATGCGGTTGGGACCTATATCGCAGCTTATATTCTCGGTTATATTTCATTTTTTTCCCCGGGCGGCCTAGGTTTTAGAGAAGGTGTGATGACCGCCCTTTTAACGCCATTTCTTGGAGTTGGAGTGGCGGTTTCTATATCGCTAATTCATCGGGTATGGATAACCTGCGCCGAGGCGATCATTTCACTTTTTGCTCTTTGGACATATAAATTCAGTACCAAAAAATCGGTAGAACGCGAAGAGCCTGAAGAGCCAGAATAATTTCCTATAGCCAAAATAATCAATCATTATCCAAAACTATCCCAAAATATTTTCATTTAGGGGGTTGCCAAAACAGCCTAATATATTATGTTAGAGGGCTGAATTTGAAACATAGAAAGGAGTGGTACTATGACAGTATCAACAACAAAAGCAAATACAGGTGGAGTTGGGTTTTCCAACTACGATGATAAAAAGCTCTTAGAGCTTGATGAAATATATGGGGCCAATCATTATGGCCGCTTACAAACCATTATAAGAAAAACAGAAGGTGCCTGGCTCTATACTCAGGACGGTCGAAAAATTCTTGACTGTCTCGCCGCTTACAGCGCCGCCAACCCGGGACATCATCATCCGAAGATCGTCAAGGCATTAGTTAATGCTCTTGAAAACGGGTATGCTTCGGTTGTCTCCAATGTTGTTTATACCGACCAACTCTCGCTGATGCTGGAAAAAGTATCCTCGCTTCCCCCGCAACTTGGTCCGCGGTTTGGTAATAACGGCAACAAGACTCTACCGAAAAACGGTGGTGTGGAATCGGTTGAAACGGCTATTAAGATGGCACGGTACTATGGTTGGAAAGAGAAAGGTATTACCGATGGCAAGCAGGAGATTATTGTGTATGATAATAATTTCCACGGCCGGATGATCACGGTGGTATCGTTTTCGACCTCCCCGAAATATAAAGAAGGTTTTGGTCCGCTGACACCAGGATTTAAAGCGGCACCATTTGGTGACCTTGACGCTACCGAAAAGCTGATCAATGAAAACACCTGCGGTATTCTGGTTGAACCGATGCAGGGCGAGGGCGGCATGAATATCCCGCCGAAAGAATTCCTGAAAGGTCTGCGCGAGATGGCTGACAAACATAATATTGTGTTGATGTTTGATGAGATCCAGGTCGGTATGGGCAGGACCGGTAAAACATTCTGCTTTGAGCATGAAAATGTTATTCCGGATGTCCTGATTCTCGGTAAAGCGATCTCGGGCGGTCTGGTTCCGCTATCGGTGATGGTGACCAACAGTTCTCTGATGGATATGGCTTTCCAACCTGGCTCCGATGGTTCCACATTTGGCGGGTATCCTTTGGCCTGTGCGGCAGGATTGGCCGCCATCAATGTGATGATTGATGAGAAACTACCACAGAAGAGTTATGCCACCGGTAAGATGCTGAAAGAGAAGATCACTGAGATAGCATCACGTTCCCCCCATGTCAAAGCAGTGCGCGGAATGGGTCTGTTCATTGGTATCGAGGTGAAAAACGGCGACGCGATGTCATTTGGTCACAAACTACTTGAACTCGATATGCTGGCCAACGACAGTCATGGTCATACCATCCGTATCTCCCCGCCATTGATTATCAATGACGCTGAGGTCGAATATATTTGCGAACGTTTGGAAAAAGTACTGGTAGATTAGAATATTGTATTGTGCTGTTGGGTCACCGAACCCAACAGAAAACTGCTGAAAGTAGTCCCTACCTCGCTATAAGGCGTGGCTGTTAAAGGCCACGCCTTTTTTATTTATAAACCAATAATTCCCCAAAATATTTTAAAGAATTAATTAGACTTATTTGTATGTTGGTTGTCTAATGGGATAAACAAAACACCGTTTGGGAAGGAGCCAAAAATTGACTCAAAACGTTAATTACAAATCTATATATAAATTAATTGTATTATCAATACTATTTATGATTATCAGCAGTACAACCTTTGCTCAACAACGTTCTGGGGGTGGCGATAGGAAACCAACAGGTTCAATAACCGGACAGGTATTTGATTCGGCTCTAAAAACACCAATTGAATATGCCACCATAATTTTATTCAACCAGCGCGACAGCACCCAGACCACCGGGACCAGCACCGATGAAACCGGTTTATTTGCACTGAACAGTTTGCGACCGGGACGCTACTACATGCAAATCAGTTTTCTCGGGTACGAACTTAAAAAAATAGATGAGATAACTATCTCAAGAGACAACCTGACTCCCGATTTGGGACAAATTTTGCTGGTGCAGTCAACGCAGAGAATCGACGGTATCAGAGTTGAATCCGAAAAACCGGCAATGGAATATAAAATCGATAAAAAGGTTATCAATGTCGAAAAATATTATACCGCCACCGGGGGTACGGCTGTTGATGTTCTTGAAAATACACCATCGGTAACAGTCGATTTTGATGGCAATGTTGCACTCCGGGGCTCTTCCAGTTTTACGGTTTTAATCGACGGTCGCCCCAGTATTCTTGATCCGAATGACGCCCTTGAGCAGATACCAGCCAGCGCTATCGAGAATATCGAGATCATCACCAATCCGTCAGCCAAATACGACCCGGATGGCACTTCCGGCATCATCAATATAATAACAAAAAAGAACAAACTTAATGGGACCAGCGCCATTTTTAATACCCGAAGCGGTTTCGATTATAATTATGGTGGTGATTTTATAGTCAATCACAAAACCAGCGTCTACAATGCCTTTATCAATGTTGACTATAACAAACGGTCCCGACCCGGCACAACAACCGAAAACAATTGGACTATTTCCAATGATACCACATTTTATGTTCTTTCGTCGAGCAATTCCGACCGCGGGATGACAGGTTTTGGTTTAAGAGGCGGTATTGATTTTAGCCTGTCACCAAATGATAATATTGGTCTTGGCTTCAGATATGGCGAACGGGAGAGAGATGGCGGCTCTTCTTCTAACCATACCGAATGGAACGATATCGACAATCTGCACACCGACTATTCAGGTATCAATGATAGCGAACGATCCGGCCATTTTTACACGCTGAATATGAATTTCTTACACAAATTTTCTAAGAAAAATCATGAGTTGTCCGGGCAGGTTATTTGTAGCCGCCGCGATATGATTGATGAACAAAAAAGCGAAGTTTTGGATACGGACGAAACAATTTCATCCGGTCAAATGACCAAGGGGGATGGACCGGCCGACCGCTGGCGGATCAAGCTTGATTACATTTTGCCCATCCGTGAAAAGCAGAAACTTGAACTTGGTTATCAAAGCCGACTTAGTATATCGGTTGATAATAATCGGCAGTATGAATACAATGTTACAACCGGCGAATATGAGGCTCTCCCCGAATATAATACCTCTCCTGAATACACTCGGAACATCCATGCGCTTTATGCCATGATGGGCGGTGAATCGGGTAATCTGGGTTATCAGGTCGGCCTCAGGGGTGAATATACATACCGTAATATTGATATCGATGAGGGAACTCAAACATTTAATATAAACCGCTGGGATTATTTCCCGACAATCCATTTCTCCTGGCGATTCAATGAAAATCAGCAGATTATTACCAGTTATGCCCGCAAAATCAGACATCCGCGGGGAAGGTGGCTGGAACCGTTTGAAACCCGATCCGATGCTTATAATATTCGTGTTGGCAACCCCGGTTTGAAGTCGGAATATACTGATTCGTACGAACTTGGGTTTCAAAAATCAATCGGTCGTAATATGATTTCAGCGGAGCTTTACTATCGAGTTACTCATAACAAAATAGACTTTATCCAGACGGTATATCCTGATTCAGTCGATATTTTTCTTAATTCAATCGTCAATGTCGGGACCGATTATTCATATGGCTCTGAATTGATGGTAAATATGACGCCATTCAAATTCTGGGATATTAATTTGACCGGAAATTTATTTCATTATAAAGTTGATGGTGCAATTGATGGCGAAAGTTTTTCCAACGACAATTTTTCATGGAATAGCCGCCTCAACAATATTTTTAAACTCAGCGAAAAAACACGGGTTCAATTAAGCGGGCGTTATTCGAGTAAATCGGTATCATCGCAGGGACAACGCAAAGGACAGGCGACGGCTGACTTGGCCTTAAAGCATGATTTTATCAGCAAGGTTTTTTCGGCGACCCTGCAGGTACGTGATGTTTTCGGCAGTGGCAGGCGTGAGTCGATATCAGAAGGTACAGATTTTTATAGGTACAGTCTGCGGGAACGAAAATCACCTTCGGTTACACTCAGTTTGACTTATAATTTCAATAATCTCAAACCTGAACGCGACCGCAACGGCGAAGATATGGCCGAAGACGATTTTTAGGATTAGATATTTTGCCTTAATCATTTAGTGACAGCGAAGATCTCGGCGAAGACGATTTTTAGGATTTGGAATATTGTAGATTGTATATCAACGCTTCCCGAGGGTTGACATTGGTGCTGTCGGGTCGCCGAACCCGACAGTCGAAATCCCAAAGGGTTTCGACAAATTTACTACAAAATTTTGTACCGAGGGTCTTTTTTGGCCTAAAAATTTCCTTATAAGTGATTTCACCACCTTTCGTTACAGCAAAATGGGTTTGCTTTTCCGTTTTTTGTTTTTTTGCGTTCCGTTTGGTTAATTAGTAGGTCGGGTTCAGAATGAGACGAAGTCGAATGAAAAACCCGACAGCATTTTATATTACAAAATTGTCGGGTTTCTCGCTCCGTATCACTACGCTCGGAACGCCGACCTACTTCCTTTAAATCTCAATAATTCCATGTAACCTAAACACTCTCATATAATTACAGCAAAATGGCTTCGTTTTGTCGTTTTTCACTTTTTGAATTATCATCTTTGTAGCAATTTGTCTAAGCGGGTGATAATCATAGTCTTTGGGTAGGTCAGTGAGCCGTGGCTCCTGACACGCGCGAAGCGCGAAACAATAAACAAAATTGTCGGGTTTCTCGCTCAGTATTACTTGACTCGGAACACCGACCAACTTCCCTCTCAAAATGGGTTTCCTCCTGCTGCGGACAGGTGTTTCGTCATATTTTTTGACATATGACCATCAAGTTTGGAACAAAAACATAATCTCAAATTCAATAACCTTTTTATTATTTATATAAATCCAGAATCAACAGTGGTTTGGTGGGGAAAATGTTTTGGTGCCCCGCCCCTTCAGGGGTGGAAATATCTTATCCCACGTCTAAAGACATGGGCCACCCGGGTTTCGACAATTTTACTACAAAATTTTGTACCGAGTCTCTTTTTTTGCCTAAAAAATTCCTTATAAGTGATTTCACCACCTTTCGTTACAGCAAAATGGGTTCGCTTTTCCGATTTTATGTTTTTTCACCCATTACGTGTTCCTCTCAATTAAACAGACCCATGTTTTTCATTTATGGGGAGAGAATGGAATTAACAGTGGCTTGATAGTGAATTTGCATTTTTTCATGGACAAGCTGACATATTATTGCTATCTTATACAATATTTTAGGCAAATAATAGAAGAGGGATATATGAAAATAATTGATGACATTGATTCATTTGGCTCTATTGACGCTGACAATGATAGCATCCTATTGGATGCGTTTGAAGAACATGAAGCCTTTATAGATGCGATTAGTTTTAAAAAGTTCCTTATAATTGGGAAAAAAGGAAGCGGAAAAACTGCAATTTTCAAAAAAATAATTACTCAAAAATCAAGCGACATTTTTGCATATGGCCATACATTTTCTGATTATCCGTGGCATTATCATGAAAAACAAAAAGTTATTGGAGTCCCCGAACAGGATAGATATCTCCATAGCTGGAAATACCTAATTCTATTGACTTTGTCAAAAATCATTTTGAATCATGACAACTCAATCCCTTTTGACGAAACGAGTTTGGAATCAGCAGAAAATATAGAAAAATTCATAATTGATACATACGGGTCAAAGGACGTAGATGTTACTCAAATATTTACACCATCCAAAGTGTTAAAA
>DAOUVS010000160.1 GCA_030667525.1 Candidatus Zixiibacteriota bacterium
GAAGGGTGCCTTTTTCCAGGCTTTGCAGGATAATTTTTTCAAAAGTGTTTTCTGGATAAAGGACTTTTTGTTTTCGAGGAATTAATCTCATCGCCTCAGTATCGCACTTTAAGGCACAAACACCGCAGCCGATACAGATCGACTCATCAATGATCGGATTATCTTCATCTGACATTTCGATTGCATTTATCGGGCAGCTTTCGGCGCAGTCGCCACAACCGGTGCATACATCATTATCACTTTTGGCAATATAATTGGAGGTAACGACCATATTCGGATATCCAAAACGGCTTATCCCTAATAGAACATTGCAGCAGCAGCCGCAGCAGTGGCAGACAAAAGAAGCATTTTCCTTAACATTGTCGGCACAAAAAACAAGTCCCATCTCTTTGGAGCGGGCAAATAGCTCGAGCATCTCTGATTTGGAAATCTCTTTGCCCATATCGTGCCTGATTAAATAATCTGCTGAGTTGTCAAAACTGGAACAGGTTTCAAGTGGGACATCACATGTTTTTTGACCAACATGCAATTTTTCATGACGACACGAACAGATACCAACCGCAAACTTTTTGGCATTTTCAACCAGCGAAGTTGCTTTTTCATAGTCGAGCACCTCAACATATTCTGATTCATCAATCGTCCCTTCATGCGGGAGGGTTCTCATAATCGAAACTTTTTGATTACCTTTTAGATTCTTTTGGTAAAATTTGCCGTCGCCCAAATACTCATGAAACAGCTTTGCCCATTCTTTATAATTAAGTTCACCTTTGGTACGCATCATGGTGAATTCAAAAATCCCGATTATCATTGGCGAGAGGATATAACTATAATTACCGTTCATATTTATATCAATGACCAGCCCTTTATCGGCCATCCCATCGAGTAAGCTTCTTAAATTATCGCGATTATAACCGGTGACTTTTGCGATTTTATCGAGTGATGCTAAACCATACGGCATTTTCACCGCCAATTCAGCTTCTTCGGAAGTGTATAATTCTTTCAGGATTTTATAGAGTGTCTCATTCCACGGTGCCCGGGCTGTCGAATTATCAATCTTTTTCCCGAGTTTGCGGTACAGGTCTTTTCCGACTAAATGTCCCATATTAGATACTATTCTTTCTTTTCGTATTTTTCTATTAAGGCCTGAAACCGAGGGTGATCATGGAGGGGGACAAGTTCCGGGGCAAGTTTCACCCAGTTAATAGAATACATTGATGGAATCTTCAAAAGATAATCCAGCTGATCAATAGCCAAATCAAACTCGCCGACTTCGGCATAAACAATTATAATATCTCTAATATAGTCGGTACCATTAATAGCATCAACACTGATCGGCTCAATTTCAATAGCCCGTTTGGCTGTACTAATTGCATCGTCTTTACGCCCCAGAAAGGCGTAAATTTTGGCCAGGGAGGAAAAATAAGGAGCTGAATTGGGCGTTTTCGAGACCAATTTCTCAAGAATCACCCGCGCCGAATCAAAATAAATTTGTGCCATATTCTCATTTTTCATATATTTATAGGTTGCACCCTTAAAATAATAGTAATCAAATCCGCCAATATCCTGCCATAAATATATTTCACCGGGTGCATTAATCAGACTCAAGGCTTTTTCATAGTTGCGATCAATTAAATTATAGTAGGTTTCAAAAAATGTTAGTGCCGGGTATCTTCCGCAACTTGTCAGGGCTTGCTCAATAACCTGTTTTGATTGTGAGACGTCACCTGTTTGGTTTAACAGCGCAAATGATTTCATTAGATAAGCCCAATAAATATCGGGTTGCAGGTCGATGGCCAGATTAAAATTTTCAAATGCCTCTTCATAGTTTCTTTTATTTGCCAGAGTAAACCCGAGTTCAAACCGATACGTAGATTTTCTCGGATCAAGGCGAATGACCTGCTTTAACAATTCAATTGCCTCATCCCATTTTCCCTGACGGCGATATACCCAAGCGATACTTGCCATCGCCTGACTATTATTTGGGTGGAGCTTAAGTACATGTTTAAATGTTTCAACCGCCCGGTCGAAATCGCGAAGACCGTGATAATAATACCAACCAAGAGCCTGGTGCGCTTCAGATGAATTGGGTGCAAGAGCCATAGCTTTATCTATATAGTATTTAGCAGTATCTAAACGTCCCGGAGATGGATTAATATTCGCCCAATAAATTTCGGTATGAATCGCGCCAAGTTCGGCATATCCGAGCGCAAAATCAGGTGCGGTTTCAATTGCTTTCTCATGCATTTTTATTGCCAGATCAATCTGAGTGCGTTGGGGACGATCGACTGTGTAATATTGTTTCCCTCGTAAATAATAATCATAAGCGACAGGATCAATTTTATTTTTCTGCGTAATCACATCATTTTCTTTTTGGAGAAGAGTTATGTCAAGTGCCATCACCACTTCCCGTGCAATTGAAGATTGCACTCCAAAGACATCATTGAGCACCGCCTCATAACTTTCCGCCCAAAGATGCATATCATCAGATACTCTTATCAATTGCGGATTAATACGAACGCGGTTTTCCGGACTTGATTTATCCCAACGAATAGTCCCCTCAAGAATAAAATCAACCTTTAGTTCTTTCCCAATTTGTTTCAGATTTTTATTGCTGTTTTTGTACTGCATTGAACTGGTCCGCGAAATTACACCCAACCCCGAAAGTTTCGCCAAATTTGTCGTAATTTCTTCAGTAATACCGTCAGCAAAATACTCATCTTCAGGATCACCAAGATTCTCAAGCGGCAATACCGCCAGCATTATTTTTTTGGTATCGGCATAATTAGGAACTTGATCTTTGTAAACAAACTTCCAAATGACAAATATTGCAATTAATAAAACCAAAGCCGAAGGTACAACATAGCGGTTCCATTTATCTATTGGTTTTGCAGTTTGAACAGATTTTGAAGACAATCGTTTTAGATCAGATAAAACTCCGGCGGCAGACTGATAACGAAACTCCAGGTTTTTTTCCAATAATTTTGTGACTATTTGCTGCAATTCATCAGGGACATTACTTTTGTATCTGGATAGTGGTTCTGGCGTGTCATTAAGTATCGAATTCAATGTTCCCGCTTCAGTATCACCTTTAAATGGCAATCGTCCGGTTATCATTTCATAGAAAACAACACCAAGAGAAAACAGGTCTGATCTATGATCAATTTCTTTTACCTGAATCTGCTCCGGTGACATATATCCTATTGTACCAAGCGTCGAACCAGTTTGGGTCAGCTTTTCCGTGCCCTTAACAGTCGCCAGACCAAAGTCCAATAGTTTGGGACGTTCATCAGAACCTATTACAATATTTGATGGCTTAATATCCCGGTGAACAATCCCGGCCTGATGAGCCTTTTCCAACCCCTCGCAGATTTGAATAGTCAGTTTGATGGTATCATCAATACTTAATTCTATTTTCTTGATGATATCCCGTAAAGGTTTACCATCACAGCATTCCATTGCAAAAAATGGCCTGCCCATATAATTCGAAACTTCATAGATAGTCACAATATTGGGATGATTCAGTTTCGCGGCTGCTTGTGCCTCGCGTGTGAACCTCGCTTTGGCGGTTTCATCGGAGACAAAATGATACGGCAAAAATTTTAATGCCACCTGGCGCTTGAGTTCGGTGTCCTCGGCCAGATAAACCTCACCCATGCCGCCGGCACCGATTTTCTCGATAATCGTATAATGTCCGACCTTGACTCCTTTGGTCAGCGACACAAACGAGTCTGTGCGATTTTTATCCTGATTATTTTCTGCCATTCAAAAATCCTCAGATTGAGCTAATAGTAATAATGTAAAATCAGCTCGAGACTTAGGAAAAATAATCTTTGTGACTTCACAAATCAATCATAAAATCAATAAAAAATAATTCCTGTAAAAAGAAGCAAAAATTAATTTTTATCTTGCCTGTAATATGCAGAGTTGTATATGATTAACCGATAAATAGGCAGGGGGGATATTATTGGCCCCGCTAATAACGAAAGGGAATTGTCATGAAAAGATTTTTATTGATTCTGTTTGTATTCGGCTTTTCTATCGCCTCGGCTCAGGATGGCTCTCAATCCGGCGATGCACTATACCGAAAAATCCAGCACCTGATGGACTCTACTTTGCTTGTTGAGGGTAATGTCTTTGCACCAAAAACATATGAAAAAGCAAACAAAGCTTATCAAAAAGCCAAAGGTGCTATTGGCAGATCCAATAAGCAGAGTACGATTGAAAAATATCTGTTTGAAACAGAAGAATTTGCAGAAAACACATTGAAGGCGGCTGAGGTGGCCAAACTTACATTAGAGGAATATTTAGAGCCACGCGAAAAGGCCAAGGCGGCCAAAGCTCCAATGCTGGTCACCGAACTTTATAACAAAGCTGAAACCCAGTTTATCAAAGCTACTCAGAATGTTGAATCCGGAAACGTTAAAGGCGGTCTAAAAAATGCCGAAAAGGCGATTCCGCTTTTTGGGACAGCCGAGCTTGAGGCTATCCGGGCTGACATTATGGGTACTGCCGACATTTTGATCCAAAAGGCGATTGAAGGTGATGCCAACAAATACGCTCTTTCAACTCTCAATAAGGCCAAAACGGCTCGTACCAAATGCGATGCAATTCTGCGCAACGATCGTTACGAACGCGAGAATTCAATAGCCGAAATCAAAAGAGCCGAGTATGAGGCTCGTCATGCCGCCAATATTGCTCAGTCGGTCAGATCGTTGCAAAGAAACGATCAGGCCTGGGAAAAGCTGATGCTGGTTTATGAAATCCAGATGGGCCGGATCGGCGATGAGGTTGGGTTGGGCGCCCTGCCATTTGACGAGGGACCGATTGCCGCCTCTGACAGTTTGATATATTATATCAAAGATCTGAAGTCAAAATCGACCTCATCGGGTGAACTCAGTCAGCAGTTGGTGGAAAAACTCCGGGCAACGGTGACTAAAATCGATCCCGATATATTTACAACTGACCCGTTACTACTGGCTGATGATCTTGATAACCGGGTCACCTCATTACTGGCTGATAGCAAGCAGATGTCGGGTGAAATTACAGATCTTGAGGCAGCCAAGGAGGAGGTTGATGCAGAGCTAGAATCACGCACTGCACGTGAGGATAAATTCCGTGCCGCCAAAGTACTGATTAACCCATCCGAGGGTGAACTGCTGTATAGTCCTTCTAATGATATTATTCTCCGCCTTCATGGATTATCTTTTGATGTCAACAAATCTGATATTCAGGATGATCATGTTGCCCTGCTCGATAAAGTCAAACAGGTGATTGAGATGTTTGATTACTCCCAGATCATTATCGAGGGACATACCGACTCACGCGGTAACCCATCGGCAAATACATCATTGTCTGAAAAACGAGCCTACTCGGTCATGCAGTATCTTCGTCAGGCGATGCTTATCAGTGCCGACAGGATCAAAGCGATCGGCTATGGTGCCCACAAACCGGTGGCATCAAACGAGACCGTCGATGGTCGTGGCAAAAACCGCCGGATAGATGTTATCATTATGAACTAATTTGATTTCAAAGATTTTTTAGGCGGTCAAATACAATTTGGCCGCTTTTTTTATGCGGTTATCATAATTGACAAAATACAATATTGATAGCCATATTTAATTCTTGACTGACCTGATATTTTATAAGATATTCATCTCAGAAGGGTTATGTGTTCGTTATGCAAATTGGCATCATTCTAGTTACATTTTTTTCTCTCTGGCTCGCTTCAATCATTAATTTTGATGATTACTATAAAAGCATTACGCCCGAAGTCAAAGTAAAGGTATTTGAAGAATATTTCATTAAGTCTAAAAAAGAAAATAAATTTGTGTGGAGATCAAATAGTAAATATGAATTTGTATATTTGACTGATGGTGCAGAAACATTAAAGAACTTTGAAATCCATGAACCATATTATTCACCAATGAAAAATTTGGACATCAGGTTCCGTGGAAAAAAATTCAACAGACGGTATATTCATACCAAATCGGCGACCAATGAACATATTTTCTATTCGAGTGATAAAATTCATTCATTTAGCATTGCAGACGCAATCCAAATTGGTGATACACTGAGTTATTCTTATGAACATAAATATTGTGATATTGCAATTATTGCCATAACGAATATCCCGAATTACAATTATCTTGATGAATTGGTACTTAAATTCAATCATGATGATAACATAAGTGTGGATTTTGATTTCTTTTTCCCAAAGGACTCTCTTGAATATACTATAGAGCGACCTAATACTAATGAAACTATTTTAAAATTCGACAAGGTTAAGTTTTACAATTTTAAAGAATATTATGACTATAATCATATAAATGCAGCGATCTTACCCATTATTATGATGAACAATGATACACTTAACCCGGTTTCGATTGAAAAATATACTAAATGGTATGGATCACTCACAAGCCTGGAACCAGAATTGGATGAAATACATAAGGGTATTCTTCATGATTCATTAAAGTACATGAATTCAAACATTGGCAAGCTGGCATCTATCAATAAATATGTAAGGGATAATTATAGTTATCATATAGATAATAGAGAACCATATTATTTTACTCCTCTCCCACCTTCAGAGATGATTGAAAAGAAATCAGGCGACTGCAAAGATCGAGCGGCACTTGTCTCAGCCCTAGCGCGCGAAGAGGGAATATCTGTAAAAATGGCGATGGTATCTATTGAACCATCTCCAGAGTTCAACGGTGTTCATATGAATGAATTTGATCATATAATATGCTATTATGAAGATGAGCAAGATTCCATATTTTTTGATCCAACTGCCAAATACTGCAAATTTGGTAATATCCCCGAAAGACTTATTGGCGCCAAAGCCCTGATTCTCGATCCAAATAATCCCCGAACTCAAATTATTAATCAATCAAATAATAATTATTCAATTGAAATGAAGATTACAGCTGATATAAAACATTTGGACAAAGCCTGGGTATCAATGATTTTGCGCAATGACTTCCTGGAAAATATGCTAATGATATATAAGGGACAATCAAAAAATCAGATGAGGCAATTTCTATCAGAATTTCTAACCTCTCTTTTTTTAAAAATAAAATTTGAGTCTCTTAATATAGTATCAATAA
>DAOUVS010000082.1 GCA_030667525.1 Candidatus Zixiibacteriota bacterium
ATAGTAGTGAAGAGCAGTACGAAAGAACGCCAACAATACAAAAAACGTTGACCGAACATCTTTTTGAACAACTATCATATTTGAAGCTGACCGAAGAACAGGTATTGATTGGCGAATATATAATTGGTAATATTTCGCCAAAAGGGTATCTGGTTTGTGACATTGATGAGATGGCACCCGAACTTGAGCTTCCTGCTGAAAAAATTAAAGAAGTTGTAGATATTATTCGCGGTTTTGATCCTCCCGGTGTAGGTTCTTTGGACCTGCGCGAATCACTATTGACCCAGCTTGAGGAAAAGGGACAAAAAGACTCGATAGCGTATCGAATTGTCGATCAGTATATTAATGTTCTTGATAAAAAATCGATCCTTCAAATATCCCGGTCCGCCGGAATTCCTTTTGAAAAGGCGCAGCAGGCGATGGATGTTATCAAAACCTTATCGCCAACCCCGGCCTATGGCCGCTTTGAATCTGCCGCCGCGCCAATCACACCCGATTTAATTGTCGAACGAGTTGGTGAAGAGTATGTGGTCTATCATAATGATAAAAATTTCCCGAGTCTGAGAATAAATCCTGGCTACCGGCAACTACTTAGAAAAGGCAACAAGACAGCCAATGATACTAAAGTATATGTCCGGGAGAAACTTGAGCAGGCTCGATGGTTATTAAATTCAATTAACCAGCGCAGGACAACAATGATCCGGGTCATGGGATCAATTATTGAAGTGCAAAAAGATTTCTTTGAAAAAGGACCGGCTTTTATTAAACCGCTTATTATGGAAGATATTGCCCAGATGGTTGAGATGAATGTGGCAACTATCAGCCGAGTTTCTAATGGCAAATATGTTCAGACACCTCAGGGCGTTTATGAAATAAAATATTTCTTCAATTCCGGAATTGAAAATGAGGATGGCAGCGAGATGTCCAAACGCCATGTGAAGACTAAAATTGAAGAGATTGTTAAAGCTGAAAGTGTAGAAAAACCTTTTTCAGATCAGGAGATATTTCAGAAACTTAAGGATGAAGGAATTAAGTTGTCGCGCCGTGCTGTAACCAAGTATCGCGAGGAACTTAAAATCCAGCCTTCACGATTTAGAAAAAGGGTATGAAAATAGAGCGATTTAGATAAATCAGGTTTATTTCCATAACTGTCGTAATCATAGGAGGAAAACACGACAAACTGATATCTCATCTCTGAGAAATCAAATAATGAAAAACTTCAGAAATATATTTTGGGACTTTACCTGTTGTTTTTCGTATAAAATATATAAGAGCTAAATATTAAAATAGGCGGGGTGATTAATTTTTCTTTCATTTCATTGATGGAACAAAAAACAGGGCTAACAAATTTTTGGATAGTCAAACGCTCAATTTAACCAGAGAAAGGAGTGGACAGTGATGAATATAAATATCACTGCCAGGCATTTTGATTTAACTCCCGAACTAAGGGAACATGTGGAAACCGAAATTGAGAAACTGAGCAGATTCTTTGAAAATATTATTTCAGCCGATGTTATTCTTGATGTCGAGAAGTACCGTCAATCCGCAGAGACAAAAGTTAAGGTCTTTAATGCGGTTATAACCGGAAGTGCCGACTCCAACGATATGTATGCGTCAATTGAGATGTCAGTTGAAAAGGTCAAAAAACAGTTGAAAAAATATAAGGATAAACTAAAAGAGAAGTATCCAGAAAAAATTACCGAAACTGTTAAAAACCTGACGAAACCTCACACTAACGAAGATGAGATTGACGTATAGCAAAAACATTGATAAAAAATACTAAAACAAAAAGCCCCGTATTAAGACGGGGCTTTTTTTGTGGGGTGGTGAAAACGAATCAATAATTAATTCAATAACGGTTTCGCTTTATAGCCGGCATTTTCAATTGCCAAAACAAGCCTGTCTATAGAAACCGTGTTCTCAATAAATTCAACCGTGGCGGTATCATTGGAAATATCGACTTCCGCCTTATTTATTCCCTCAGTAGAAAGTAATGCTTCTTTAACACTGGTCACACAGCCGTGGCAATGCATGCCTGACACTTTAAATTTTAACGACTTCATCTTATTTAATCCTTCATTCTTTAATCGACTCAAACTATCCATACATCGTATCAACAAGAAGCTATACGATTTGTTCCCGGAATATTTAGAAAGATATTTTCCGGGGAGAAAAAATAATTTTAGATTTGTAGGGCAGAACCCAAGCGCAGCGACGTGGTTCTGCCAATTTCAATATATTGACATCTATGAATTAGACAATTATAATTATATATGTCTAAATTATTGAGATACTATTCTGATAATCAAATTTATTTTATAACTTCGGTTACGTTTCAAAGAAAACCAATACTATTGGACAATCCGGAAATCTGGACAAATACGATAAATAGTATAAGAAAGGATAGTAGGTTAGAATTGATTGCATGGGTTCTGATGAGCGATCATTTTCATATCATTTTGGATTCCAAAGAAAACAAACCGGATTTGGTAATAAAACGAATCAAGTTGAAATACTCCCACCAATTTCGTAAAATCAATGGATTATATAGGTGTAAAATTTGGCAGGCTCGATTTTGGGATCATATAATTCGCAATCAAAAGGATTTCAACCGGCATATTGATTATATACATTATAATCCTGTCAAACATGGTTATACAAACAATCCCTTCAATTGGGAATATTCATCAATTCATAATTATCGTAAAGATGGTTATTATTCGGATGATTGGGGTATAAATGAAAAGATTAAATTTGAAGGAGGTTTCGGTGAATAAAGAAAAAATTGGCAGAACCACTTTGGGTTCTGCCCTACAAAAATTAAAATTAACAAAATTCTTATTTATTATACTCTTTGAATTCATATATGTGATTATAGCATTTGGGCTTTCTTTGTCCGCAAATAAAATTATTGAAATAGACCAAACTATTGTACGGCTTGAAACTACAAACGAGTATGTTTGGTATGTTCTTGAAGATGGAAATGTTAACATTCATGATACAACGGGAACATTATTAAAAACAATACCGATGATGGCAAAACCAAAGGATTTGATAGAGGTTATGCCTGATCTTGATATGGCTGCTATAATGAGAGATAAAATCATAAATAATGAATCGTTATTGGAAAAAATCACTTCCATTTTTAAGGATCAGGGATCTGTTGAACTTTGGGATTTATCGGCAGATAGTTCAATATTTTCATATAAAGTAGATGGATTTGCATATAAGATCGATATTGATAAAAATAATAATTTAATTGCTTTTCTTGTTTGTCGAGAGAGTGAACGTTTATTATATGTTGCTAATTATAAGCAACAACGCATTATAAAAAAGCTTGAACTTCCCGGTTTATTTATTGATATGGCATTTGAAAATAATCAACTTATACTGTTATTCCAACGTGCCATTTCGATATATGATGTCGATTCAAACAATATAATAAGAAATAAAACTGAATTGCATGGTATAGGTATCCATAATCCACTTGTTTTTACATATAGATCCGGAAACCAAAAGAAGATTATTATATTAAGTGAAGATCGCAATGCCGATTTTGGACCTATTTCTTTTATAAAATGCCCAAATATTGTAGTGCAATATCTAAAATTAAGTGACGAATATGACTACCAAGATGTGAGATTCGAATTGCATTACCCTTCTCGCAAACTATTTATAAATATTGAAGAAACCAAATTGACTATTGGCGATATAATAAAGGATAGTAGCACACAATATGATATCCCGACTCTGACAGGGCTGGGAGAATCGGCTTTTGTCACTCCATTTGCATTGAATAAATGTTTTTTATTTACATTTGATGAGTTGCAGAACAAGCGTAGTATCTATATATATAATTTCGAACAATGATTTCAGCCTGATAGCGCGGGCCTTAGACTTGTAGGGCAGAACCCAAGCGAAGCGACGTGGTTCTGCCAATTGATTATATTGAGATTATACAATAAAAATGGCAGAACCGATTCGTCCCGCCCCAAAGATTGGGACTCGGGTTCTGCCCTACAATTAATTCCAATGATAAAAAAGGGCGGAGCCGCTAAATAGTTCCACCCTCATATTATAATCTATCTTACAAGCTACTCTTCTTTCACTACCCGGGCGACGTCGGTGACTTTGTCATCTTTATCCAGCGTAATCAGCCTAACACCCTGCGTATTCCGGCTGATAACATTAATATCTTTCACCCGCTGGCGGTTGGCGATACCGTTTCTGGTTATCAGAATCAGCTCATCGTCTTCCACTACCTCTTTCACCGCCACTACTTCACCATTTCGCTCTGTCGCCTTGATGTTTATGACACCCTGTCCGCCGCGATTGGTTATGCGGTAATCGGCGATATTGGTTCGTTTGCCATACCCATTTTCGCACACCGTCAATAATGAGGCGTCCCGCTTGACTACTACCATCCCGATAACATAATCACCGAGCCGCAGTTTAATGCCATGCACACCATAAGCGGTCCGTCCCATTGCTCTGATTTTTTCCTCGGGGAACCGAATCGCTTGTCCCATTCGGGTCGCCAAAACGATATCATAGCTGCCGTCACTGATCGAGGCTTCAATCAATTCATCCTTTTCAGGAAGATTGATAGCATTAATTCCGGTTATACGCGGGTTTGAGAAAGCATCCAGCGACGTTTTTTTAATCTGTCCGTCTTTGGTCGCCATAACAATAAACATATCAGGATCAAAAGAACGGACCCGGCAAAAAGCGGTGATTATTTCGTCATCACCGAGATTACACATATTCACAATCGGTTTCCCGCGGGCAACCCGACCGCCGGTTGGGATAGCATGCACCTTGACCCAGTAGCAGCGGCCTTTATTTGAGAAGAAAAGAATATAATCGTGAGTCGAGGCGATAAATAGATGCTCAGCAAAATCCTGATCACGGGTTTCAATCCCCTTTGAACCTCGCCCGCCGCGATTCTGCCTGCGATACATCGATACCGTCAACCGTTTGACATACCCAAGATGCGATATGGTTATAACCATATCTTCTTCGTCGATCAAATCCTCAACAGTGAACTCCTCGGCCTCATCCTGAATCACGGTACGGCGATCATCGGCATATTTTCTCTTCAGTTCCAAAAGTTCTTCTTTAATAATTGCCATTCGGCGCGGTTTCGATTGCAGGATATCTTTTAGCTCGGCAATCAACTTTATCGTGCCAATATATTCTTCTTCAATTTTTTCCCGTTCCAAACCGGTCAGTCGCGCCAGCCGCATCTCTAAAATTGCAGAGGCCTGAATTTCCGAGAGCTTGAATTCTTTTATCAATCCGGCTTTGGCCGTTGGAGTATCTTTTGACTTCTTGATCAGAGCGATGATGGCATCGATATTATCCAGCGCAATTTTGTATCCTTCAAGAATATGCGCCCTTGCCTCGGCCTTCTCCAGATCAAATTGGGTCCGTTTGACCACAACCTCGTGGCGATGTTTCAGAAATTCATCAAGAATTTCTTTCATTGTTAGAACTTTTGGAATCCCGCCAACCAGAGCCAACATGTTGATGGCGAAAGTCGATTGCATCTGGGTATGTTTAAATAGCTGATTAAGAACAATATCGGCCTGCGCATCACGTTTGAGTTCAATAACGATTCGCATACCATCGCGATCAGATTCATCGCGTAGATCGGAAATACCTTCAAGTTTTTTATCACGAACCAGATCGGCTATTTTTTCCAGTAAATTCGACTTGTTCACTTGAAACGGAATCTCGGAGACAATAATTGAATCCTTTCCGGATTTCTGTATTTCAACCATCGCTTTAGCCCTAACAATCAGCCGCCCTTTGCCTGTTTTGTATGCCGAACGAATCCCTTCACGTCCGTTGATAATACCGCCGGTCGGAAAATCGGGACCTGGTATAATTTCAAGCAGTTCGTCGGAGTTAGTCTCAGGATTATCAATTATCGCGGTCAGACCATCAACTATTTCACCAATATTATGCGCCGGGATATTCGAGGCCATCCCAACCGCAATACCGGAAGTACCATTGCAAATAAGATTTGGAAACTTGCCCGGCAAAACTCTTGGTTCGTCTCTTGTTTCATCATAGTTGCGCATTTTGGCAACAGTATTTTTTTCAAGATCGGCCAGCATTTCCATTGCTATTGCAGTCATCCTCGCTTCAGTATATCTCATCGCCGCGGCGCCATCACCATCTACCGAACCAAAGTTCCCCTGACCATCAACCAGCGGATACCGCATATTAAAATCCTGAGCCATACGAACCAGGGTCGGATAAATCACCTGTTCACCATGGGGATGATAATTACCAGAAGTATCACCAGCTATTTTGGCGCATTTACGGTGCGGTCGTCCGGGGTTGAGCTTCAAATCGTTCATGGCAACCATTATTCTTCGATTCGATGGTTTCAAACCATCGCGGACATCAGGCAGGGCGCGGTTGGTAATAACCGACATAGAATAGTCAAGATAAGAGTTTTTCATCTCATCTTCTAAAAATATAGGAACAATCTTTTCTCTTTCCATCGCCATAGTAGAATCCTCTATAATCTAACGGTGCATCTGTTCTTTTTTACCTTGTTAAGATACGAATTTTTATGTTTCAAAGCAACAAAATGAATTCATTTTTTCGGTCAAAATTGTCCTGTAATAGACCGCCACACAAGAGGTTAGACTTGGTGTCCAGATGAAGATAAAATTTATTTATAATGTCTCATTCGTTTCAATGATAAAACGAGAGGCGGGATAATTATAAATTGGAAAATGATACCGGGTATTCCAGAAATAACCGCGCCACCGACCGCAAAAAACTGGGCCGGGCCATATGGCAGTGCAATAAACTGCCCAAGAATAAAGAGACCAAAGGCAAAAACCAGCCGCCCAATTATCATAGCTATCAGCAAAGATAAATAGATATTTAACTTAAAATGGCGATACGCCAGCGCCGCGGCAATCCCATAAAAAGGAAGTTCCATAGCCATTAGTGGAACAGCATAGGTTGGCGGCATTGATGTCAAAAGATGCGACAAGATTGGCGCAAGAAAACCGACTATTATAGCCGGCCCGGACCCAATAACAAAACCACATATTATAACAGGGATATGCATCGGCAAAAACATTCGGCCCGCAATTCCAAATTGATGAAATATTATCGGCAAAACAATGGCAATCGAAAGATATAAGGCCGAATGGGCAATACGTCTGGAACTCAATTTAGATTAGCCTTTGGTACCAATGGCAAGATATAATCCGGGATGATCGGTGATTGAGACATCAACGAAATTACCTGCACTAAAGATCTCTTTCATCCTCTCCAGCGGAGGAATATGATCTTCAGCTACCGGGCCGCCGGCTTTGAGATGATAAGTATCCAGCTCTTTGCTGCTTAATAGATGAATAATATAAAATTTACTGCCTTTTTTCAGAATACGTGAGGCTTCTTCCATTACCTGTTCTTGATTTTCAAAGTGTGCAAAAGCGGCAAATGAGATAGCGACATCAAACAGTTCTGATTTCAGCGGCAGCATTTCGGCATCGGCATCAATAGTCATAATATTTTTAAACGGGAAATTTTTCCGGGCCTTTTTTACCATTTCGGCAGACAGATCGACACCAACAACCAGACCTTCGGGACCAACTTGTCGTCTTAGAAGATCAAACAAAACCCCGGTGCCACACCCAAGATCTACGATTTTGTCATGTGCGTTGATATCAAAAGATTCAATCAGAAAAGAAAGGATCTCAAGATCTTCGGCAGTGAACATCTTGTCCCATTCTTCTGCAAACGCGTCAAAGTATTCTCTCCGTTTATCCATAGCGTAGTAAATAATATCAAAAAGCGAAATTGTCAAGCCTTTATCGCTTCCTTTGTTAACCGAGGTAAAATTTGGAATATAAATTTGAGGAAATCGGAAAAAAACAGTCACTATGTGATTTTATACCGTAAAAATATTAAATATATATCAAATAATACTAATATTGATTAAGGAATTGTTTATATTTCGAGTTACACAATTTTGAGGAGATATGGCCGAATCTAAATTTTTACATATAAAAGGTGCCCGCGAGCATAACCTAAAAAATATTGACCTGAAGTTGCCCCGCAACCAACTTATCGTAATAACCGGACTTTCCGGTTCGGGTAAATCATCGCTCGCTTTTGACACTATTTATGCTGAGGGACAGAGACGGTATGTTGAATCATTATCGTCCTACGCCCGACAGTTTCTGGGATTAATGGAAAAACCAGATGTCGATTTTATCGATGGTTTATCACCGGCAATCTCAATCGAGCAAAAAGGAGCCGCCAAAAACCCCCGTTCCACGGTTGGCACGGTTACCGAAATATATGATTACCTGAGACTGATGTTTGCCCGGATCGGTGTCCAGCATTGTACCAAATGCAGTCGACCGATCACCCGACAAACGGTCGAACAGATCGTCGATTCGGTGCTGTCATTTGAAGAGGAAACACGTCTGATGGTGCTTTCACCGCTGGTACAAGGAAGAAAAGGCGAACATCGGGAAATAATCGACAATGCCCGCCGTGAAGGTTATGTCAGACTTCGAATTGACGGTGAAATTGTCGAAACGGAATCAGAAATCGCACTGGAAAAAAACGTCAAGCATACTATCGAGGCGGTCGTCGATCGTCTGGTTGTCAAAAAGCGAGCAGCCCGAAGACTGGCCGATTCGGTTGAAACCGCTTTAAAAACATCGGGCGGGACCGTGCTGATAAATATTAAGAAAAAGGATATGCTGTTTTCGGAACAATCGGCCTGCTTGCATTGCAATATCAGCTATGATGAACCTTCGCCACGAATGTTCTCTTTTAATTCACCTTATGGAGCCTGTCAGGACTGTGGCGGATTGGGACAAAAGATGGAAGTTGACCCTGCTCTGGTTATCCCTGACCCCTCAATTCCTTTAAACCAGGGTGCCATTCATCCCTGGAAATCGGATAATGCCAACTGGTATCGTTACATGCTCAAAGGTGTTGCTGAACATTATGATTTTAAACTTTCGAAACCGTTCGACAAACTTCCGGCTAAACTTCAAAAAATAATTTTGTACGGTTCCGGTCGCGAGCAAATAAGTTTTGACTATGAACATTCCAACGGCCGCGGCTCGGGGAAATACACCAATAAATTTGAAGGCGTTATCAGGCATCTCGAACGGCGTTATCGGCAGACAGAATCAAACGGCATCAGACAATGGATCGAGCAGTACATGTCGATATCTTCCTGCCCAAGCTGTAAAGGCGCACGTCTGAAACCGGAATCGCTCGCGATTATAATTAATCGAGAAACAATTGATTCCATCACCGATATGTCGATTAAAGAAGCTCGTCTGTTTTTTGATAAAATCAAATTGTCCCGCAAACAGGAACTGATCGCTCGTCAGATAATCAAAGAAATAAAGGAACGGCTCTCATTTTTGGATGATGTCGGTCTTAATTATTTAACTCTTGGCCGCTCTGCCACGACCCTATCCGGAGGCGAATCACAACGAATTAGGCTGGCGACGCAAATCGGTTCCCGACTGGTGGGAGTGATGTATATTCTTGATGAACCATCGATAGGACTTCATCAGCATGATAACCAGAAACTCCTGAAAACGCTACATGGTCTTCGCGATCTGGGCAATACCGTGCTGGTGGTTGAACATGATCGGGAAACTATAGAATCGGCTGATTATGTTGTCGATCTTGGTCCCGGAGCCGGGAAAGAGGGCGGGAAAATTGTAGCCGTCGGAACTCCCGCACAAATAAAAAGAAACCGCAATTCAATCACCGGCGCCTATCTGTCTAACCGAAAAAGGATCCCGGTTACAAAGGAACGACGCACTTTCAATGGCAATTTTATTACGCTGACAGGTGCGCGCGGTAACAATCTGAAAAATGTCGATGTAAAAATTCCGATGGGAGTCTTTACGGTTGTGACCGGTCTCTCCGGTTCAGGCAAATCAACCCTTATCAATGAAACCCTATATCGTATCCTGGCGCGGAAATTTTACAACTCACGCCGGGCTCCACTTCCGTATGATAAGATCTCAGGTTTGGAACTGATTGACAAAGTCATCGATATCGATCAGTCACCGATTGGCCGTACCCCCCGTTCTAACCCGGCTACCTACACTGGCGTCTTCACTTATATCCGTGATCTGTTCTCTCAGATTCCCGAATCAAAGATGCGCGGATATTTGCCGGGAAGATTTTCATTTAATGTCAAGGGCGGTCGCTGTGAGGCATGTCAGGGAGATGGAATTATTAAAATTGAGATGCACTTCCTCCCTGATGTTTATGTCCCGTGCGAAATCTGCAAAGGTCGAAGATTTAATCGCGACACTCTCGAGGTTGCCTACAAAGGGAAATCTATCGCCGATATTCTTGATATGACCGTCGAAGAGTCTTTAAAGTTTTTTGAGAATATTCCGCGGATCAAACGGAAGATGGCTACCCTGAAATCTGTCGGACTTGGATATATTCATCTCGGACAGCAGGCCACTACTCTTTCGGGAGGTGAAGCGCAACGGATCAAACTTTCGGCTGAGCTATCAAAACCAGCTACCGATTCAACTTTTTATATTCTGGATGAACCAACCACCGGTCTGCATTTTGAGGATATCAAGATGTTGCTTGAGGTCCTTAATCAACTGGTCGAACGTGGCAATACCGTCTTGGTTATTGAGCATAATCTTGATGTCATTAAAACCGCCGATTATATCATTGATATCGGCCCCGAGGGTGGCGATGATGGAGGAGAGATAATTGCTGTCGGAACTCCAGAAGAAGTAGCACAGGTAAAAAAGTCATACACCGGACAGGTCCTTTTAAAAGAGCAGAACAACAAGTAAATTTTAATCGACTTTTCATAATTTTGCACCGCATGACTCATTAATTTTCCAAATATCATCATACAAATAATTTATTCTTTAATATAACCCGGTACCAGGCTCCCCAGTACCGCAAATTTATTTTGTCTTTTTGTTATTTTTTTCTTGCAGGAAATATTTAACATTTCTATTCTCTTTGTAATTGAGTGTTATAATAGGTTTGAATATTGTATGAATGATACAAATTTGATTAAAAATAGATGAATACTAATACGGAATAAATTATTGTACTACTATTAATATGAATAAAAAGGAATTAATTCTAAAACAAACCTAAAACCCTCATTGAGGAAAGGAAAAGCAATGGCAGTAAAGAAAAAAGCGAAAGCCAAAGCGAAACCAAAAAAGAAAGTGGTTAAGAAAAAAGCCACTAAGAAAAAATCTGCGGTAGGCAAAGCCTGGACAAAAGCAGAGATTTCAGCCTTAAAAGTTGGCTACAAAACCAAAGCAGCTTCCCAGCTAGCCAAAGAAATGAAACGTACATTGGCATCAGTGCGTGGTAAAATCAGCGCCCTGGGACTGACCAAAGGTCCGGCCAAGAAAAAAGCCGCCCCAAAGAAAAAAGCCGCGCCGAAGAAGAAGGTAGCCAAGAAAAAAGTCGTGAAGAAAAAAGCGGCTCCGAAGAAAAAAGTTGCCAAGAAAAAAACCGCTAAGAAGA
>DAOUVS010000076.1 GCA_030667525.1 Candidatus Zixiibacteriota bacterium
CTTTATAAGGGATATGATCCGCCGTGCGGAAATCCCCCATTCTAAATTTTAATTAATTTCATAAAAACCGCCCTGAGTTTCAGGGCGGTTTTTTTTATATATAATAATTGGAAAAAACTTTTTGAAAGGATATATGGTTTTTGGGAGCATACTAATAAAGAAGAGAGGAACTTATATTTCTTGACATAAACCAATATGCGCTTATCTTTAATATATACCGCAACGAACGGAAAGGGATTGATACCATTAGGCCCTCCTCCTCACGAGGGATTTTAACTTTATAGCCAACAACAAAATTATTGAGGTAATTAATGAGATTTCTTGTAATGTCTTTTCTGATAATAGGTTTATCGCTTGCATCTTTTGCGGCAGATGATATTTCTACAGCTCCATTTTTTCAAATTGATCCTGACACCCTGACTCCTTCTCAAAGCCATTCCCTTTTGGCGGCAGCCAAAGCCCAGAAACTGGAAACAATCCGAGAGAAGTCATCTGTTTCACGAACCACCTTTTATGATCAGTCAGAATATGATGTTTTGTACTATAAAATTGATATCGCAATAGATATTGAAAATGAATATGTTGATAGCTCAAAAGTTACCATTGCTGCAAAATCATTGATAGATGGCCTCAATACTCTGGAACTGGATTTCACTGATAGTCTGCAGGGATATTATTCAGATGAACTGGCTCTGACAGTTGATTCGGTTTATGATGAAAATGGGTCGCTAATTTTTGAACATCATGATAATAAATTAATTGTTGTCTTGGATCAAACTTATAATACCAATGAAGAATTCAAATTCAACGTTCGTTATCATGGCGCTCCGTATGCTCCCTACCGCTATGCCACTTCGGCGGGAAGAATGAATGGAGATGGTCTGGCTTTTGGAAAACAACGTTCCATGCTTGGTGGGACTACCGAAATTCCGGTTGCCTATACCAGTTGTGAGCCTTATGATTCTCGTCGCTGGTGGCCGTGTAAGGACAGGCCGGATGATAAGGCTGACTCAGTTGATATCTTTGTAACAATTCCTTCGCAATATTATTGCGTCTCAAACGGCGATTTAGTCAGCATGACGCCTGAAAAGGAGAAACGTAAATTCCATTATCGAACAAATTATCCGATCGTAACATATCTTGTTTCGCTGGCCATATCTGAATATACGGTTTGGAGCGATTGGTATCATTACGGCGAAAATGACTCTATGGAAGTAATCAACCATGTTTATCCCGATATGTATGAGGAAACCCTGGCACCACTGCAGGTGACTCCAGAAATTATAGAAGTTTTTTCGGATATTTTTTGTCAATATCCATTTATCAACGAAAAGTATGGACATGCTTTTTGGGAAGTAACCGGCGCTATGGAACATCAAACTTGCACTTCGACTATGCCGAGTGATTGGGGTGTAAGTCCTGCACTTATCGCCCATGAACTAGCTCACCAATGGTGGGGTGACATGATCACCTGCGAGAGCTGGCATGATATCTGGCTCAATGAGGGTTTTGCTTCATATTCTGAGGCTATATATTTTGAGGCAAAATATGGATCAGAAGCGTATCGAAACTATATGACCGGTATGGAATATTATAATAATCGTTCGGTTTATATTTACGATACTACCTATGCTAATGATGTTTTTAATATTGTTGTTTATGATAAAGGCGCATGGGTTTGTCATATGCTAAGATATTATGTCGGGGATGATGCCTTTTTCAATTTTCTCCATGAATATACCAGTAGTCAGTATAAATATGGTTCACTCACTACTGAAGAGTTTATTGATCTTTGTGAAAATTCGACCGGGCAGGAATTGGATGAGTTTTTTAATGATTGGGTGTACGGTATCTTGTTTCCGGTGTACACCAGTACCTATTATTTAGAGCCTGATCTGAGTGACGGTTCATATTGGATCTGTTATAACTTATTGCAAACACAAACTTATGGTTCTGATGTTTTTGAGATGCCGGTTGATCTTAGATTTTTTGCTGGTGATGAGGTTATTCTGGATACGGCTGTTTTTAATGATGCCAGACAACAATCATTTATTTTTAAGGTTCCATCGATACCCGACAGTATTGTTGTCGATCCTGATAATTGGATATTAAATAAGGGATATAATATGCCCTGGAGTTATGCCCTTCTTCAGTTCCCGCTTGATATGGCCGATGAATATACAGCATATCTTGATACTATCCTCTGTCGAGGTGGTTCCGGCCAAAATGAATTTCAGATAATTGATGGGAGTCTGCCTTTGGGATTGTCGCTTGATTTAGAATCAGGAATAATCTCGGGAGCTCCGGGAGAGTCTGGCGATTTTCTATTTACGGTTCGTGTTGATGACAACCGTAGTACATTCAATGATGAGGTTGAATATTTGCTGACGGTAACTGAGGGTCTGGGTTGGCCGGGAGATGCCAATAATGATGGAAATGTTAATATTTTAGATGTTGTTTCTCTAATAAATTACAAATATAAAGGTGGAACCGCACCGACTGTGCCAGCATTGGCTGATCCGAATAATGACTGTGCCATCGATATCCTTGATATTGTTTATCTGATAAATTATAAATACAAAGATGGTCCTGAGCCGAAACTTGGTTGCGCTGTTTTGTAATTTAGATTTAATTTATCAATCTTAAAATATTACCGGCCAATAACAGGTATTATCAATATCTACTTGCGGGAAGTTCCTGATTTCATATTATTAATCAGAATTTTATAATTTTTGCCATATGTAAGGTATAGCTATTGGAAAAACTGACAAAAAATGAAAACAAATAATAGATATAAAATTATCACTTTTGGTTGCCAGATGAATCTGGCCGATTCCGGGTCATTAGCAGCACTAATGAATATCAGCGGATATGAAGCGATCGAGTCTGAGGAAGAGGCCGATATTATTATAATAAATACCTGTTCGGTCAGAGAGAAGGCTGAAGAGCGGGTTTTTGGCCGCTTGGGCGATTTGAGTCGAATCAAAAAGGAGAATAGTTTTAAAAAAATCGTTGTTGTTGGATGTATGGCACAGCGGATGGCGGAAAAAATTCTGGAACGGGCCCCCTATGTCGATATTATTTTAGGCACCGACCAGATGTTTGCGTTACCATCACTACTTGATTCCGACAATCACACTCCTCAGGTCAAAACCGAGTTTGGCTTTGAGGAATTCGATGATATTACGCCAAATCGAGATTATAAGTATTCGGCATTTGTAACGATTATGCGCGGCTGCAATAATTTTTGCACTTACTGTATTGTGCCTTATGTTCGCGGCCGTGAACGCTCCTATTCGGTTGCCAAAATAATTAACCAGATAAACGGTTTCACTGCCGATGGGGTCAAAGAAATTACTCTTCTCGGGCAGAATGTAAACTCGTATGACGATGAGGGACATAAGTTTCCATATCTTCTCAAACGACTGGCCGATGACACCGATATCAAAAGAATCCGATTTATGACCTCACATCCAAAAGATTTGTCAGATCAGTTGATTGAGGTGCTGGCATCAGAGTCCAAGCTAATGCCACACATTCACTTACCACTCCAATCTGGCTCCGATTCGATATTAAAACGGATGAAAAGAGTCTATACTTATTCTCATTATTTAGAATTAACAAAAAAATTAAGAAAATCTATTCCGAATATTTCAATTACCACCGATTTAATCGTCGGTTTTCCATCCGAAACGGAAAAAGATTTTGAAAAAACGCTTGAGGCTGCCAAAACTATCAGTTTTGACTCGGCCTTTATGTTCCGGTATTCTGTCCGGCCAGGCACTGCTGCTGCTCGGTTTATAGATGATGTTCCCGAATCAGAGAAGATCAAGCGTCTCAACACCTTAATTGAAGTTCAAAAAAAGATATCATTTGAGAAGAATCAATCTGAGATTGGCAAGGTCCAATCTGTTCTTGTTGACGGATATTCCAAGCGGGGCGAGGAGTATCTAAAAGGAAAAACTGGCGGCGCCAAGACTATTTTATTTCCTGGTAATGCCGATATTATAGGAGATGAGTGTTATGTAAATGTAACGTCGGCAGATAGCTGGACGCTACACGGAAAATTAGTAGAATAAAATATGCCTGAAATTTATGTGCATTTTGCATATCCGGTGTTAATAATTGTCCTGGCACTATTTTTTATTTATCGTCTTAAAATAGCGAGGACAAAAAGTACCGGAGGTGTCGGTTTGATTTACTCCGGATTGATTCTTACCTTTCTGGTATCTATAATATTTCTTGTTGAGCAGCATCCTGATTTTTCTGATTGGTTTCTGGAAGGTGTTTACCCGCTCATTATTATTTTAGAGTTGACTATTTTGGCGGCCGGTTTGATTCTGTTTGTAGCCGGTTTGGCTATCTATTTTAGTCACTGGGGTGATCGCATTATTGATATTGATATTCATCTGAATAAATTAAAACTCCTTGAGAAAATTCAACAGGAATGCCGTGCTCCTTTTCCGGTGCCGGAACTGTTGAGTCGGATTCTTTCCACGCTGCTATATAGTCTGGAAGAATATGCCGGAGCGGCGTATCTTTATAATCAGGAAAACCGAACATATACCCTGGCGACCGTAGCCGGGCTATCCGAAACTGAAGTTGAACTATTGAGTGATTATCAGTATGGACGCAATGTCATAAGTGAAGCGATTGACAACGACACTCCTCTGATTACATCAGATTTTAGAAGTTTTGGCGGCAAGGCACAACTGGCTCTTATCGGATTCAATTCTCTGTTAATATTTCCGTTAATTTCAGGAAAAACCAAATTGGGCGTTCTCTTGTTTTTCTCAGAAAAAAAGGGTCAATATACTGAAGAAATTATTTTGCAGCTTGCCCCTGTTGTCAATTGGCTCTCGGCCAGAATTGAGATAACTCAAATTGGTCGGGTATTAAAAAGAAGCAAACAGTTTTCGGAAACAACCGGAATTCAGGTGAGCGATCAATTTAAAAAACTGAAAGATATATTAGGCTCATTTGCCGCCGATGATCCGATAACTTCTTTTATAAAAGAGTGCCGGAAACTGGCTGAAGCTGATGAAGCCTGGCTGATCGGGTTGATCGATGGTGAATTGACTTTTTATGGACGTACCTCAGATAGAATTGACTTTTCTGATAATTTTCGTGCCGCCCTTGTTAACGCTATTTCCAAACGGAAAGCAGTTGTTTTAAATCAAGAAGGTACCGATGAGCGTGGAAATAATTATATTGCCCGGTCATCGATTTTATATCCGGTTGGCAAGAATGATGATGCTATCCTTCTTATGAAAAATAATGGTACCATCTTAATTTCTGATGCCGATCAGAAAATATTTGATATAGCGGCGTCATTGGCCGAAATTGTTATTGAAAATAGCGCCTTTAAAAATTCCGAAGCTTCTCGAAGAAAAGGTTTTGAAACGATAAATGATATTTTCAAAATTAAACTCGGATCCCGGTCGGCGGAAAAGGATATAGTAAAACTGGCCAATAAGGTAACCAACCTTATTTCGACCGCTTCGATTGTTCTCCTTTTTAAACGCCGGAATAATCACTTTGAGGTTATTCATAGTAATATTGATCATGACGCTTTGCAGAGTATTGTTATTTCGATGGGTGAAGGCGGCGTTGGGAAAATTGCTGCTCTAAAACATCCTGATTATGAATCTGGGTTCACAAATGTCTCGCGCTATCTTGAGCAATATCATCAGGAGAATAACATTCAGATATATAAACTATTCGGGGATTCAAGAGGTCCGGTTTTTCAGGGAGATTATCCGATTTTGATAAATAATCGGGTTGATTATGTTCTTTCAATTTATGATTTTCAATCCAATGCCATTGGCGATACTGAGATTCATCAACTGCTCTCAATCTTAACCGGATTATTCAGTTTAAGATTGGAATTGACCAAATCAAATAATGAGAATGAAAGTCAATTAATCGAATCAACTGTTAATCCGCCATCGGTTCTAATTATTGCCGATCAGCCGGTGATTCTCGATCTGATGACATCGATGTGCCATTCCATGAATTGCAAAGTTACATCGTCCGGCAATAGTGGCGAGGCCCTTTCGATTTTTGAATCCAAAAAACCGGATATTGTTATTGTTGATATATTATCAGAAGATGGGACCCAGAAAATAAATATCTCAGATCTGGCCCAGAAAAGTCTGTCAGCAAGGGATATCGCTTCGAGAATTAAGGAAGTTTCCCCAAAAACGATAACAATTGCTGTGGCTGGCTGGGGAGCCGCACTGGATGAGGATAAATTGATAAATTCCGGGTTTGACTATATTCTGCAAAAACCTTTTAAAATCGAACAGCTAAATAAAATTATTTTTGGCTCAGGAAAAGTGAAAGAATAGCAATTATATTTACAATTTCATTTAATTTGGACAATAATTTACCGATTATAAAAATATGGATTTAAAAAACAAAAAACCAATAGAAATGGCCAATTGTGCAAAACATATAAAAGAAGATGAAAATCTACTTGCTCTGCCCCAGGCAATAGCCCAAATTATCGAACTGACTGGTAAGGAAGAGGTTGGTATTGAAAAACTGTCTGAGATCATTTCCAGCGATGCGGCGCTAACCGGACGGCTTTTAAAGATTGCTAATTCACCTTTTTACGGTTTGACCGGTCGTGTCGGCGGGGTTCATCAGGCAACAATGGTGCTTGGAATGACCACTGTTAAATGTTTGGCTCTGTCGGCTGCAATTTTTGATCCTTCAATGATGTCGTCTCAAACTGGAATTGATATTGAAAATTTTTACGGGAATATTATCGCCGTGGCGGCTACCTGCCGCAAACTGGCTATAGCGTGCCATTATCCTTCGCCGGAGGAAGCTTTTACCTGCGGACTTTTATATGATGTCGGCACTCTTTATTTTATTCACCATTATCCGGAGCTTTTTGGCAGTGTATTGCAAAAAGTGGAGAAAAACGGGAATATTATTGATGAAGAAAAAATCGCCTTTGGTATCTCGCATCCTGAGGTGGGCCGTCTGATTGCCGAAAAGTGGCGTTTACCGGAGGATATTATTTCGGCCATTGCCAACCATTATTCCTGCGGGAACTCTGATTCAAAATTATTAGATGATATAGTCCGGTTGGCGGTTTCTCTTAATCGCGATGTGGTTGCACCATCGGATCAATATATCGAGGATAAGATTACAAAGATCGGCATTATCACTGAAAGACTTGGCCTGGATGTTAAAATACTTGATAAGATATCGTCGTCGATTGTGAAAGAGACTTTGGAATTTGCCGATTTGATTGATATTAATATTGGCAATATTGAAACGATCTTAACACGCGCCAATCAGGAAGTTTTCAAAACCTATATGTCAATTCAGAAGCTCTTTAAGCAGCGGCAGGAATTGACCGGTCGGATTCTTCACGAAGAAAGAGAACGCGGTCTTCTCGAAGCGAAACAGGTAGCCGTATCTACACTGGCTCATTATATAAATAATGCCTCGATGCAGATTTCGGGCCAATCGCAGATCATCAGGATGTTTCTTAAGCGCAAAAGTCCCGAAGAGATTGTGGCCGGATTGCCGAATGTCCTCAATAATATTGATGAAGGTATCAGAAAAACCGTTGCGGTTCTCGAAGAGATTTCTGAGCTGAATATGCTTGATGATATTGAGTATTTTGACCGGTCCAAGATATTGAATATTGATAAGCGAATTAAAACAAGATTGGACAAATTAGAAAAAGATACCCACGGGATCATTCTTCCAAAAGAAGCCGAAGCGATTCGTGATAAATAACCGTTTTTTTGTCAAAACGATTTTCCAAAATAAATCTATTCTTTATTCTTGTGGTTCAGACCGCTAATTCGTTATTTATACTAAAACTAAATATTAATTTTGGAGCGGTTATGAAGATTTTTACCAATCTGTCAAATCTTGAAAATGTTAAAGCATCATCGATAGTTCTTTTTTGCTATGAGGATGATTTTATTAATGATCCAGTTATAAAAAAAATAGAAAGCATTTTTATTGGTTCCATAAAACATCTGTTTGAATCGGGCGAATTTACAGGCAAATTAAATCAAACGGTAGTTTTGCATACTGGTTCATCTATTTTGGCTGACAGGATTATTTTGGCCGGTTTGGGTGACAAGAAAAAGGTCAACGATGATTGCTTTCGGCAGGCTTCAGGTACAATATCACGTTTGCCAGCGATAATAAGTTCTTCGTCGGTCGCTTTTTATCCCAACAATGAAACCGGTCGGAAAACAGTCGCCGCTATCATTGAAGGATTCTTACTTGGTAGTTTTATTATTGATGAATTTAAAAGCGACGCGTACAAGAAGAATTTGTCATTGCCAGTATTAATGATTTGTGCCCGATCAAAAAAAGAGGCTACCAGTTTTGACAAAGGAATTGAAATTGGACAGATTATCGCCGAAGGTGTCATTCTTGCCCGCCGACTGGCGGCCGATCCGGGTAATTTCCTAACCCCGCAGAAATTTGCCTCCAGAGCAAGTGCGCTTGCGAAAAAGTATAATTTCGGCTGTGATATTCTTGATGAAACCAAGATTAAAGCAGAAAAGATGGGCGCCCTGCTGGCTGTGGCGCAAGGTTCTGAGCTTCCGCCGCGGGTGGTTGTCGTAAAACATTTGGGCGGCAAAAAGGGTGGTCAGCCTATTGTGTTAGTTGGCAAGGGGATTACTTTTGATACCGGTGGCATCTCTCTGAAAAAACCGCTTGAGATGGATGGAATGAAAGGTGATATGTCCGGTGGCGGGATTGTTCTATCAACGGTGGTCACTGCCGCTCGGCTTGGACTGAAGCAGAACATTATTGGGATTATTCCTCTGGCCGAAAATATGCCGTCTGGTCGTGCTATCAAGCCGGGTGATATTGTTACATCACGCAAGGGGAAAACAATTGAGATTCTCAACACCGATGCCGAGGGGCGACTTATTCTTTCAGATGCTCTTGATTATGCCAATAAATTTAATCCCAAAGCTGTGATTGATATTGCGACTTTGACCGGGGCGACCAAGTATATCCTCGGTTATGCCGGAATTCCGTTTGTGGGGAATAATGATAAATTGATCGAACTTATCAGGGCAGCTTCGGACCGATGCGGCGAACTGGTTTGGCCATTGCCGATCTGGGATGAACATCGCGGAATGGTGAAATCATCTATTGCCGATTTGAAAAATTCTGCAGGTCCATACTCCGGGACAATCACCGCCTCAGCTTTTTTGGAGAATTTTATCGGATCATGGCCATGGGCGCATATTGATATCGCTTGCGTTGATATTGAGAAAAAAGGCCGTCCGTATATTCCAAAAGGTCAAACCGGAATTGGATTGCGACTGTTGGTTGAGTTGTTAACAGAGTGGAAAAAGGTATAAAAAAAAGCCCGCCGGAATCGGCGGGCTTTTTTTTAAAAGAATATTAAATCTCTAATGTTGTGACCAGGCAGGAGCTTCATTTGTTCCCGGTCCGATAACCATACGCAGATTGTTTCCGGTGACATCAATAATCCAGATAGATCCATCACCGAGTGCAAAAGTCAGCCATTTTGAATCAGGTGCCCACGAAAGTGGGAAAGTTTGGAGTGTTTGACCGACACCTGGCCTATATACCAGATATTTTTCTTTCAGATCCGGCCCGGTACTATAGAGTCCCTGATCATCCTTCGATGTTAAAATATAGGCGATCCATTGACCATCCGGTGACCAGGCGGGAGCAGTTGCTTTGGAAATAAATTTCATTTCGCTAACTGATTCTTTGGTCATACTTTTTATATCAAGCGAAGATATTACGATCCCTGCCGGAGTAACACCTTCAACCAAAACAAAGGCATACTTATTGTCAGGTCCTAAAGTAGGCATCAACATATGCTTTTCAGAATTTTGCCAGTCAGCTCTGATTATTTTAAAATCCTCACCGACAGAATCCATAAAACAGGCCTGATAATTTGGTTCCAAAGCATTGAGAAAATTGGCGTTGAGATCTTTGGTAAAAAGAATTTTGCTATCATCGCGAACCCATTCGGGGTATCGTCCGCCAAGATCGAAAGTTAGCCGACGCCACCAATTAGTATTGGGAGTATCAGCAATGGCCGAATCAAGATATCCGACAAAAATATCCCACACTTTATGTTTGCCGCCAAGATGATCGGGGCCTTTTAGATCGGCCAAACCATATCGACAAAAGGCAATGCTTTTGCCATCCGGTGACCATGATAATTTTCCACTGGCATTTTCGGCGGTGACAACCTTAAATTGGTTTAAGCCGTTCCAGTCCATTGCCCAAAGATTTTTGTCGCGAATAAATGCGATTTTCCCGGCAGGCTGATCAATAGCTCCGGCTTTTTCTTTCGACAATTTGGCAACGGTGTTAGTCTGTCCGCTAATCAGTAGCGGCAGAAGCAGGCAAAAAATTAGTGCGGAAATTACTGCTTTTTTCAAGGCGACTCCTTTTTCGGAAATTCAATACTTTTACTACGCCAAAATAGCGCAAAACCGTATAATGTCAAATCATTCTTACCAACTGAAGAACTTTTTCAGCTCAACTTTGGCACGAATTCCAGACAGGTCCAAAGAAACCTGATCGGTTCCGCTATCAGAAGCTGAGAGATATAACTCTTCACCAACAGTATTATACGATTTAACGTTGTCGAAGTTCAAATATTGATATTCGACATCCAGTCCAAGCAGCATATTCCAGAACGGAGTCGGGTAATCGGCTCCGGCCGATACGGTTAATCCAATTGAGTTATCTTTTAGGGGATCTCTGTTTGACTCAAAACTGGATGTGGCCAGGTTATACGATGTCAAACCTTCCCAAACTTCCCATTTTGCCATATAGAAGCCAGCCATGGCGCCAACTCTAAGGGCGAGGGCATGGGTTGTTCCGTATTTATCAGGAGGATTGGTCAGGTAATAATCAGCGCCGGTGCTAAAGCCTAATATCTGCACCTCAGATTTGAGATTTATATCGGTCTGGACTCCCAATGGTTCGACCGACATAGTATAATCGCCGGTAACGTCTCCGCCCAATTTTAGCCAGTAATCGGCCCCAAATTTAAGGGCAGTTCTCGGATTTAGCATCATCCCAAAATTGGCGTTAAACTGATAAGAGCGCCATGCTCCGGGAACCGGATAACCGGGAGAAATCATGGAATTAGCATAATCTTTAAATTGATTCATTCCATTGTCATTTTGCAATAAGCCGTATGAAAAGCTGGCCGAGAAGAAACCGACTTTGGTTTTATGTTTTTTCTGAGCCTTGTGCATAAAGCTGGCAACCACGTCATCTTCGCTTTGGGCGAAGGCCGAACCGACGGCCACAAATAAAAACAGTGCCCCAACCAACAGGATCAATTTTTTGGACATAATATGCCCTCCATTCATAAAAGTTTCTTTTTAGTGATTATCGGAAAATGAGCAGAATTCTTTATAAAAAGCCGTCCTTTATCCGCTCTAATTGCAAGTTTAACAGATAGTTATTCGCAATAAGCTATTTGCTTTACATAAGTCTAAGTGGCAAAGGGTTTCGACAAATTTACTACAAAATTTTGTACCAAGAGCCAAAAACGCCCCCAAAAATTCCTTATAAATGGTTTCACCATCTTTCGTTACAGCAAAATGGGTTCGTTTTCCCGATTTTGTGTTTTTTGCAATAAAGCTGTAATTATTTAATTCTGTATTATTTTTCATATACAGAAAGGATAAAGATAGAATCAAC
>DAOUVS010000121.1 GCA_030667525.1 Candidatus Zixiibacteriota bacterium
AATTCGGCTCGAAATAATATAGAAAACTGCGCATCTTGCCATGATTCTACTGATCCAAATTGCTCCCGTGCCGGATGTCATTCAGATTATGATGGTCTCCGCGGAACAAACCCGCCGATACACTCCGGAATAAATGGCGGTGAACACGCCTCATGGCATAATGATGATGGTTCCGTCTGCTTCCAATGTCATACCAACACACGTTCCGCCGGAACAGGTTTCTGCGGATATTGTCATGGCAACGAAGATTAATTGCGGGTATGGATATGAAATCAATTTATAGAAATAACATATTTATTTTATCGCTTCTAATAATAACTTCTATTTCTCTGTTGCATTGCGCGAATAATCGTTCGAAGCCAACTATTCCTGAGACGCATCCTGATAATTGGATGATCTCTTCATCTGAAGATTTTCATGGCAAAATTGTTTTGAACAGCGGTTCTGCGGGATGCAAACAATGTCATGGTGCTGATTTCGATGGCGGTTTAGTCGATGTTTCATGTATCGATTGCCATGCCGAAAGAACCAATATCTGCACCGGTTGTCATGGCGGAATAATCAACCAATCGGGTGCCCCGCCATCTGGATTGAGGGGGGAAACTTCAGATACAGCCCGCGCGGTCGGAGCACATACGGCACATCTCAATAGCAGTAGTTTATCAGAACCACTAAATTGCAGCGATTGCCATTCTGTTCCTGCTTTCGCACTTGAAATAAACCATTTTGACAGCATCTCCCCTGTTGGATCGGTAGTAACTGATTCGATTGCCGAAATTATCTGGGGCCGGTTTTCCGATGGCGGAACAGCAAACTGGAACCGCGTTGAGCAAACTTGTTCGGGCACTTACTGCCATGGCGCATTTGACGGAGGGAATCAAAGTAATCGGCCAATCTGGAATCAAAATAATCAAGCTGAATGCGGTTCGTGTCACGATATCGGTGCGGAACCGGCCAATTTGTTGTGGAAACATCAATATCATATTACAACAGCAAATCTCGATTGTGCCGTATGTCATGCCAGCGTTGTCGATTCAACTTTAGCCATTGTTGATCCAGGTCTGCATATCAACGGCTCACCTGATATATTGATCGCTGATACCTCAATATGTAATGTCTGTCATGTTGATGGGCAATTAATATGCACTGGATGTCATGGGGGACTTGACAACAATACGGGAGCTCCGCCTTATGGACTCGAAAATGAGAATTTAATCTCTCAATTGGCTGTTGGGGCGCATACATCACATTTGGACGGAAATGGCCTTACCAATGGGATTGATTGTTCTGAATGCCATACTATTCCCCTCGGCCTAACAGATGCTGGACATCTTGATGCCGATAATATTGCTGAATTGAATTGGGGATTGCTGGCCGGTGCCTCCTCGAGCTGGAATAGAAACAATGCCGAATGTTCTAATACTTATTGCCATGGCAATTTCGGCGGAGGTAATCCATCAAATACTCCGGTATGGACTGATACCGATCAAGCAACTTGCGGATCGTGTCATGACGTAGGTACCAATCCTTCTGATCTGGCCTGGAAACATGATTATCATATGACTACGGCCGGTCTGGAATGTGCCGATTGTCATTCTTCGGTAACAAATGATCTTCTTGAAATCGTCGGACTGAATCAACATATAAATGGCCAAATAGATACCTTAACCGCCGATACTGCAAAATGTAATGTCTGTCATGGAGATGGACCAATATCTTGCACCAGTTGTCATGGTGGGCTTGATAACAGCACCGGCGCTCCGCCCTATGGACTTGAAGATGAAACTTTAACCTCGCAATTGGCCGTTGGGGCACATACTGCTCATATTGAAGGTGGTTCTCTTGCCGATCCATTTGCTTGCAGTGATTGTCATATAGTTCCCGATACATTGACAGCCAATGGACATCTCGGTGCTGATAATATCGCCGAACTAAATTGGAGTCCACTCGCTGGAAATTCTTCTACCTGGAACAGAACGACGGCTGAATGTTCCGATACTTACTGCCATGGGAATTTTGCCGGAGGTTATTCATCCAACAGTCCGATATGGACTGGTTCGGTACAGGCCAATTGTGGATCCTGTCATGATGCCGGAGCAAATCCGGAGGATCTGAGCGGCAAACATAAAAAACATTTTGTTGATATCGAAATTGCTTGCAGAAATTGTCATAACCTGACTCAGGGACAATTCAATAAAATCATCGGTCCTCAATATCATATTGATGGTGAAAAAACAGTAAGTTTTTCGTTTGCCGGCAATTTTAACAATGGAACATGTTCCGGGCTTCCCAATGGATGTCATGGTTCGGAGAATTGGTACGATTGATTCTAAAAGTCTTGATTTCATCCATTTAGTTATCAAATAGCCATATTGGATATAAAACCTATTAAATTTCAATTCTGATATTGATTTTTTGAACAATTGCGCATATTTCACGTCTTTATAATGACTTGAAAGATTGCCGACTCATATTTATTTTTTTGTTGAGTTCCCTTGTCATCATTAAATTGGATTTTTGGGAACCGAAAAAAATGAAAAAACGCCCGATAATCTTATCCCTTGTTCTTTATACTTTGTTACATCTATTTATTTCTTGCGGCAAATATCCAACTCAGAGCGATTCGCCATACGGTGAAACTATTTTAGTCAACAACCTAAAAGTCATTGATAATATGAAAGGTATTGAGCTATTCAATATCGATTCGCATCATATTATTTATACTTTTGAGATCCATAATTATTATTCAGATTCAATCGAGATCGGTGATATTATTATCGGAACAGCCTTTGGAGGCGATAATAAAAGGATATTGAAAATTAGATATTGATTTAATTCTACTTATTAAATTATAATTTTCTGTTAACTGTTTTTTCCAGTATTTGCCTATATTCCCAATAAGCTAATAGGTTGAAATTGAAAGTGACAAATGCTTTGAAACCAATATATGAACTGATGGCCCCTGCTGGTAATTTTTCAATGCTTGCGGCCGCAATAAATGCTGGCGCCGACGCAGTATACTTTGGACTAAAGGATTATTCAATGCGGGCATCTTCAAAAAACTTTGCCCTGGATGAACTGGATCAGATGAGGGAACTCTGCGATTCTTCACCCAGAAAAGTGAAGATGTATCTCACCTTGAACACAATTATCTATGATGAAGAACTAGAACAGTTGGAAAAGATTATAATACAAATCAAAGAAAAGATAGATGCAGTTATTTGCTGGGATCATGCCGTCATGTTGCTTTGCAAAAAATATAAAATTCCATTCTTCATCTCTACTCAGGCATCTGTTGCCAACACAAAAGCGGCTGAATACTATAAGGAATTGGGTGCTCAGCGAGTAGTCTTGGCTCGAGAACTCGACCTAAAACAAATAAAAAATATTTCCAAAGTGATTGAGGTCGAATGTTTTATTCATGGTGCGATGTGCGTGGCAATCTCCGGGCGTTGTTTTGTGTCGCAGTTTACTTACAACAAATCGGCCAATCGAGGGGAATGTAATCAAAATTGTCGTCGTAATTACAGAGTAACTGATAATGCCGGTCATGAATTATTAATTGATAACTCGCATGTTATGTCGGCCAAAGACCTATGTACATTGCCATTTATAGAGAAAATGAAAGAGGCAGGTGTGATGAGTTTCAAAATCGAGGGTCGCGGTCGGGACGCCAGATATGTCGATATTGTCACCTCAATCTATCGCACAGCGCTCGACAAAACTTTGTCTCAGGAAGAAATCAAGGACAAGATTGACGAACTCGAAAAAGTATTTAATCGACAGTTTTCTTCGGGATTTTATCTCGGTCAACCTACAGTTCATGATTTTTCAACAACAGAAAATAATGCCGCCACAGAGAAAAAACGTGCTCTGGGGACAATCGTTAATTATTATTCAAAAAATCAGGTTGCTAGTATTAAACTGATAACGGATTTGGCAATTGGCGATAAAATCGTTGCCATCGGTAATAAAACTGGTATTAAAACAGAGATTGTATCTTCAATGGAAGTTGAAAATAAACCTATCGAAAATGCTAAGAAAGGGGATTTGGTCGGCGTCAAAATTCCAGGCATCAGGAAGAGTGATACCGTCTATAAAATAGTACCCGTGAATGATTAATAGCCGCCACAGATAGCTTTCTGTTCTTACAAATTCTAATAATATTATGGGTGGAGACAACAATAAAAATGCCGAAGGTCGGACTTGAACCGACACGGGCCATAAGGCCCAAGGGATTTTAAGTCCCTGGTGTCTACCAATTCCACCACTCCGGCATTGTTACGAGGTTTTAATTTATATTATCGTATAATTAAACGCAAGAAACTTTTGTAAAGTATTTGCGTTATTAAATCGTGATGTTAGCTATCAAAAATGTCTCACCTACATTGACCACAACGGTATAAACTGATTCTGCGTATTATTGAATAATTCCATGTAACCTCTTCCCCCTATTTCTATTACAGCAAAATGGCTTTCCACCTACGGCGGACAAGTGTTTCGTCATATTTTTATTTTTCCCTGACAATGTCATTATTTAATTTCTGTATAATTATTCATATACAGATAGGCGCGGTTTGAATTAACTGTGATTTGGTGGGATATTTGTAATTGAGCCGGGAACAATATTATCTGATTCCGAGTTAAAACTATATTACAAGAATTAATAAACAGAAAGGAATATGGATGATTCGTGTTTTAGTTAGTTTTATGTTTGTTTTAATTGCCGCAGTTGTATTGATGCAATGCGGAAATGCCGAAAAAGAGTTACCCAAGACAATCTCAGAAGTTTCAACTCTCCCCTCACTTCAGGCACTTTTGGATGCCAAAAAGGCTGATTTTGCCAATATGGCCTCAGATGAAATGAAGCAGGTTTTTGAGGATGGGTTAAAAAAAGTCGCCTCATCGGGAGTTTTGGAAAGTGCTCTTTCCAAAGGCGATAAAGCTCCTGATTTTGAACTGCCCAATGCAAAAGGTCAGATGGTCAGTTTGAGTAAATTATTAAAATCGGGGCCGGTTGTATTGACCTGGTATCGTGGCGGCTGGTGTCCTTATTGTAATATTCAGCTCAACGCTTATAATCAGGCGCTATCAGAATTTAAAGCGGCCAATGGTCAGTTAGTTGCTGTCAGCCCTGAAATCCCTGATAGTTCTTTATCAACCAGTGAGAGGAATAACCTGAATTTCGAGGTTCTCTCAGACAATAATAACGACGTTGCCAAACAATTCGGCCTTGTCTATACATTGCCGGAAAGCGTCGCTAAAATGTTTAGTGGAATGATTGATTTGGAGGCATATAATAATAATAGTTCAAATCAATTACCATTGGCAGTGACTTATATTATTGACAAAGATATGACCATTCAATATGCCTTTATCGATGCCGATTATAAAAAGCGCGCCGAACCAACGGAGTTGATAGCGGTGCTGAATAGTTTGAAATAATTTTAGATCTTTGGGATTACATTAAATAGAAAGTCAGGAGTGCATGGCTCCTGACTTTGTACAAATTTAAATTGTCGAAACCACTTTTTTGGGATTTTTACCCGCAAATCTATATTCTCCAAACACCTGACAAACTACACGGCATGTTCTGACTCAAGATGGGCCACACGCTCCATTAGTTTATGTAAATGTTCCTTCAGGTGCAAAACATCTTTTTTATACAATCTTTTCAGGTGCTTTTGTCCTTTGAGATCTTCAAGATAATGTTCCGTATCATTTATTACGCGTTCCATCATGATGTTCAAATCTCTTTCATTTCCTTGTTGATTAGCCATCGTTTTCTCCTTTTTGCTCTTAAATCATAAACGTAAATCATGTCCTGTCTTAACTAAATAAATTCATCGCCTTCTTCGAGCACTATTAGGATTATACTAATAACAACATATATTGTTCCGCTTCAAAATTTCTTAGACAAATTAACTGTTTTAAATTATGAGATATTTCTGGCGAATTAAATTTATAATGGCAGAATGGCAATGATTACAATTTGTAAGAATTATTAGAGATGCCTAACGATACAATATGCATTTATCGATGCCGATTATAAGAAACGCGCCGAACCATCAGAGTTGATTAAGGTGTTGAATAGTTTGAAATAACAAATTGTTTTCTATAAATTTAAAAGGTGGGAGAAACATTCTTCTGCCTTTTTAATATTTTTATTCAGATGTATTCCAAAAACTTTTTTCTTTGGTGTCTATTTCAACTCCAAGTTCAGAACTAATCAAATGAGCAAATCCTTCAATAGCCTTAATTATCTCTACTTTGAATAATTCACCATCGTCTTCAGCGAGTTTATCAACCGCGATATTCCTCTTGTAATATGCATCAGAGCAAATTGTTGTATCCATTAATATTTTTTTGCTCTGTGTATCAGAAATGACAACTTCAGCGACTATACCGGCGCTGGGAAATAATCCTTCTTTGTAGCAAACAATTCCATATAAATAATTTATTTCAACTAAATAATCTATCCCATATTTTTCACGAAGTTTCCGGCATTTATTTTTCTCTTCTCTTCGCGCGCGAATAGTATTAAAAAATCTTTTCGCCTTTATATTTCCCAATTCTGACGAACCTCTGATATCGAAATTTAATGATAACACACTATCTATAATTTTATCAAAATTTGTAGTGATTGGATATTTTTTTAGAGCTTTTTTTAGCCTTTTAGGATTCCCTCCAACTTCCTCTCTAAATGCAGCATTTTCCAATGCGCCCGCGATTGCTCCGAAGATGGCTCCGCCGAGTAAGCCTATTCCCGGCGGGGGATGCAAACCGCCGAATTCACGATCCCCTTTTTGAGTAAGTGTGCGAAAGTCTTTATTGATCAGATTTGTTAAAAGAGCATATTTTTTTTGATAAGAATTTTCATCCTGAACAATATTTTTATTAGGACTGCCGCATCCACAAATTATAAGGATACAGCACGATACTACAAAAGTGCATATAGCTGATCTTTTTTGAAAATTACACATATCCCACTAATCTCATATTACATTACTGATGTATTATTATATATAATTTGGACTATTTCATCAATAAAAATAATTTGCCTGATCTGCTAATTGATTAACTTCGGGCATATTATCTGGACATTTGCCACGAACAAACATCAAAGCATTTTATTCAATATTTCAGTTTTAATCAGATTTCCAAAATAGATCATAATCGACGCCAAATTAGTAATTGCAATCTTAAAATTAGTTTCGGCCATTCGGCCCGCGGGCGATTTCCACAGAGAATTATATTTTTTAACATTATCTGTATCAGCGGAAATATTGTTTCCGCCAAACCATATCTCAATAATCTCTATAGTTGTTAGATGTTTGCTTCCAACACGGATCGCCTTGTCCGGGTAGTCAATTACTTGTTTATAGCCCCCCATTGCTGATCTAGCGAATTCCATAGTGTTCTTATTGACAGAGTTATTTTTCTTCAGATATTTACTGACAATACTAAAAACAGTCTTAAAGTTTAAAACCTCTTCCCGTTTATATAACTGACGGAGAATCGTAACAATCGGAAGTAATTCCTCATTGGACAGCCCTTGATATTTACCATTTAAATCAATGTCATCTGTATATTCAAATCTTGTATGTATAGCAGATTCTTCATTATCAAATACATTCAACTTTGCTAATGCTTCTGCTTGTTCACAAAATTGTTCCAGCGTCTTAATTTCATCTATAGATAACTTCATAATAAATCCAAATAATCTTAATAAATCAGTCTGACCATAACTTCCGAAATAATAAATGTCGGATGTTTTTTACACACGACATCACAAAATCATCTGCAAAAACCGTTTTTGGGTTCGACATATAATCAGCTTGATATCTTATTAACGCTGCATAATTTTCTGGACATCTGTCACTCACAAGATAAGCGCTATCTATTAATCTTCCCAGTGAAATTTATTAACATCTATTATATTATCTTCAATATACTTTACTCTAATTGGCAGTTCGCGTAGATATGGCTCGGGAAGATTTTTTGCAGTGACGCGACATTCTAACACACCTGAAGCAATAGCCTTATTTTCACGCAATAAAATATTTACAATAAAGATTTCTGGATCGACTTGATGACGAAACTCATCACATTTTAAAGTCCATTCTTTGACGGGCAAGCATGGTTTTTCTGGTTTCCAAGAAAAGGAATATTTATCTCTTTCGGGCATGGGATTAATTAAGCTTCCATTAAAAGGACTTATTGAGCCGTAATTTGAGTCTCTAAGGCTTTTCATGATAGGTGAAAAGCCAATTTTATCTTTCCATTTGCCAGTCGGAACCTTTGGTGGTAATGGCATAGATGATAAGCAATATAGGGAATCATTCTTTTTACTGATATTATTGTTGAAATATGGATTATATAGAATACCACCGTTGAGGCCAAATTCAATTATAACATCTTCCGCGTGTACGATGCCCGAATTTGATAAATGAACCGAAAATGTTTTATTTCTATTCCTTGATTCAAATCGCTTGTGTATTGATTTGAAATATTCTTCAACTTTGACCAACCATTTTGAATAATAATCCTCTTGATAATTGCGAATTTCATCAT
>DAOUVS010000136.1 GCA_030667525.1 Candidatus Zixiibacteriota bacterium
CCTGATAGCATCAGCCAGATAACCACTGGTCAGATTTACCTGTTGCCCTGAGATAATATCAGTTGTTACTGAACAGAAAGGATATTTCAGTTTTTTAAAATCTCCTCCCGAAATATAATTCGGTCGTAGAGTCAGCAATGAAAGCAAATCTGTCAGTTTTTGTCCGGCAGTGAGTGCTTGCGGAAAATATGGTTTAAACCGATCGAATCTGATTGAAAGAAGATACCGCTCTTTTTCCGAGCGCTGGGTTAGAAACATGGAATTTCGCCGCGGCCGATTGGAAAATAATTCAGAGAAATTTATTGATTTAACTATTTGTTCAATGCTATCGGCCGAATAACCGGAGGAATATAATCCGCCGACAATTCCGCCGATCGATGTTCCGGCAATGGCGCCGATCTGAAGATCGCCCTCTTCAAAAGCTTTCAGGATACCAATCTGAGATAGACCACGGGCACCGCCCCCGGAAAGGGCCAAACCGATTTTGATTCGTTCATCGGGGGGATTATATTGCGAGCCATCCCAACCGATTTGAACCGAAGTTGACCCGGCCATTGATGTCGCCGTCAAAAATATTATGACGAAAAGTAACAGTATTACAGTTTTCACTTGCCAACTTACATTGCTAATTGTTTTATACAATTAAGAGTTAGTCGATTTTAAAATCAAGGAGTATTATAACGATTACTCATACTGAAAAAAAGAAAATCAGATCGTTGCAGACAAAAAAAGGGCGAAAGCTTGAAAAACGATTTGTTGCCGAAGGAATCAGGCTTCTTGAGGAATCGCTTAAAAATAATTTTTTGCCGATAAAATTATATTATACCGAATCGTTACTAACTGATCGAGGACGCTGGCTGGTAAAAGAATTTGAAAAGGAAAAAGTTTCTTTATACAATATATCGGCCAAGGATATTATTTCCATTTCCGATGCCGGCACGAGTCAAGGTGTTCTGGGTCTTTTTAATATTCCACTGCTAAAGCCCGGTATTGCCTTTAAAAAATCTCGTAAACTGCTGCTTTTGGATAATATCTCTGATCCTGGCAATGCTGGAACACTTTTGCGCTCGGCGCTCGCCTTCGGTTTTGATGCGGTAATATTGACCAATAATTCGGTCGATCCGTTTAATCCAAAAGTGGTGAGATCATCGGTCGGGGCTATTTTTGGATTTCCGATAATAACAGCAACTGTCGAGGAGATCTTACGTTTTAAAAAGTATGACGGGTTTAAATTAATTGTTGCCGATACAAAGGGTATAGATCTTAATTCAAAGAAGATCAATATTAAAAACTATTCTCGGATTGTTTTGGCTCTTGGTTCAGAGGCGGAAGGAATATCAGAATATATTTTGTCAAAAGCCGATATAAAGATTAAGATAAATCATGCGGCAAAAGTTGATTCTCTCAATGTTGCCGTGGCCGGATCGATAATAATGAAGGAATTTTACAAATAAAGACGAGTTGCTTATGAAAAAATCAAAATATATGATAACCGCAATACTGTTATTAGTATTTTCGCATATAGTGGGGGCCGAAGAGGTTAAGAAGATTGGAAAAGGTCGATTTGAAACCAACACAGTGGAGTTATCAGCACCAGTTGCGTCTGAAAAAAATATATCAATTAACTCGGCTGAGAACCTTTCCGGCAAGATTGCTATTTTAGCAACTGAATCCAATCGGGCCATTTTGAAAATCAATAAAACGCTTAAAACGACCAGCCTATCGGATGCGATTGAATATGCCAAAGTTATTAATATCGTATTGGAGGAAACCTCAGATGGTATAAATATTCTGCTTCAGGCGCCCAATCCTGCACCGTGGTCAGGAACCGATAATTCTGGAATAATAAATGGTGAGCTACAAATTCCCAAGGATTCCAAAATCATCATCAATGCCCAATATTTTGATTTGAATATAACCGGACCATTTAAGGTCGTGGAAAATAAATCTTCTTTTGGACGGGCCGAGGTCGAAAATATAACAGAACATCTATATTTGGCGACGTTAAATCAGGACATCATTGCCAGTAATATATCCGGCGAAATAAACCTGACTACCAGCCATGCCGATATCAAAGTGACTGATGTTATTACGTCCGGACAACTGGCCACTATAGTAAATGAGAACGGCAGTATCACCGGCGAAAATCTGTCGGGCGTTTTTGACATAAAAAACAGTTTCGGACGAATCAGACTTAGCGATCTGACTTTAGTTTCATATAGAAGTCGAATTTCTGGAAGTTATAGCTCAATTAATCTCAGAATTAACAGTATCAACAATGCCGGGTTGACCGTCCGTAATACCAATGAAGATATTAAAGTTTTTGTTCCCGAATCTCTTGCGGCGGAGTTTTCGCTTCGCGTCGATAATAATGGTGAAATAGATGTTGAGGGGTTGGAAATTAAACCGACACTGGTCGAAAATAGTCGGCTTGATTTTGAGACAGGAGCAGGTGGTCAGAAGATAAGGATGTCGATTCGCGGCGAAGGAAATATTAGTGTCAGAGGAAATTGAGAACGAAATGATCAATAGTTTAAAACGAATATGTATCGGATGTATGGCGCTGGCAGTAATGTTATTATCTGCATCAAATCTTTTTGGCGGAATAAGAATAGCGGAGCCGGGAACTGTTTATTATCATCGCTTTGCTTCGGCTGTATCCGGTCCTGAAGCGATCTGGATCAACCCGGCTGGATTAGGTTTGAACAAAAAGCTCAATATTCAATATATCGCCACATTCTACGACGGCGATTTTATCAGCGACTGGGGTACTGCCATGAGCGGCGATGGAATCGGTATCTCATATCGGTCTGTTGAAAATTTCGAAGGCGGTCAATATAATGAATATATTTATGGTGCCGGCGTCGGGGTTGGGCGCGGTCTGTATGTGGGCGGATCATATCGTTATATCAAAGATGGGTTTGAGTATTTGAGTAAGAGACATTTTTGGAATATCGGTTTTATATACAGCAATCATCCGCAATTCAGATTGGCGGCAGTTTATTCGAATCTGAATAGAAGCGAAGCAAATGGTGAAAAAACTGATTTAAAGAAGCTTTATTCAGTGTCATATAATACAGTAGATAAAAAACTGACAGTTTCAGTTGAGATGTCTCTGTTTTCAAATCAGAGTCTGTCTGATGCCAAATATAATTATGGGATTGACTGGCAGGTTAAACCAAATATTAAAATTTATGCCAATTATAATAATGATAAATATTATCAGATAGGTTTTAAACTTGACCTGAAAGATTACTTTTTCGGAACTCAAAGCCGGGGCGAAGCTGAGAATAACAGACACCTGGGAACATCGGTTTATACTGGTTATGTGAAACCCTTAAACGGCCGTTAGAGATTATTTATTTCCATAAGTACAAATTAAAAGCCCCGGGTTGAACCGGGGCTTTTAATTTTAATGTCTCTGTGCAAATCTATTTGATCTGATCAATTTAGTTAGCCGCTGCCTGGGTGTAACCGACATTTTCCTGGTTCCAGCCGGTCCTTTGGAATATCTGAATAGTTGGTGACATCGGTGGCAATTTGCTTGGATCATCGAGATCAGTATCATATGACCAATCTCGATTTGGGGGGGAATAATACGAACCGCTCCATGTCCCTGTCGCCAGCTGAGAGTTCCAAAGATTAACAAAGGAACCGGAATATTTGAAGGTTACATCTGTCCATTCTTCCAGAAAACGAGGCAAGTTTTCAAGACCTCCGTTATAATTTGCATCAGTGCTATTTGTGTTTCCGGTCATAATGGCGGCGTTTACCGTTGTTTTGGTTGCTTTACGCTGGTCTTTATCCAATGTGGAGAAGGCATCATCCCAACTATTTGAGAGAAATGTAACCGCATCCCCGGCAATAGATGCCGGCTGTTTATTGATAGAATTAAAATCGCCCTGAACATAAATTGGGTTTTCGCTATAAAACGAAAGCGGGTGACTTATAGCGGCACCATTCACCAGTCGGCTGGCATTAAAGCCTGACCGCGAATCTGAAAAATAAATTACGCCATTGGAGGGAAAATAGGCACTACTGGATAATTTTGCGACATCAATTTCGGTTGCATTAACATTATTTCCCTCACGGCCGTCATAAAATGTAGTCGAGGTAACAGCTCCGGCGGGAAGAAAGGCGTTAACCGTTGTCCAGACAGCTCCAATTTTGACCTGAACCGACCCATCAATTATTTTCATTTCAGCCTTATTTTCATAGGAATCTTCATTGCCCGATGCCCGCTCGATCAACTTATGCGGATCATCTTCGTTAGTGAGCGGCAAATTTAATGCTTCCTGTCCAAAAGCTGCATCCTGAACCTTTCCACCCCATCTGGCTGAGGCGGAATCATACCAATTTGCGGATGCTGACGATAAAAATGAGTTATCATCATTTTTCATGTTTTGATATGTGCCTGAATTATCTTTTATAAAGACATCACCGGTCGATACGCCGCCGGCCCCTTTGCGGCCATGAAGAATGTCTCCCGCGGCAGTAACATAACTATCGATATATAAATTGCTTTCCGTCTGCAGCCAAAGATTGCTATTGGTATGGACGCGACCGTTTAGAATCATATCCGGTCCCGGTGCAATTTCAAGATCGTTTTCATAAAATACGGCAAATTGAAATAAAGGAACCAACGCAACTTCAAATGACTGCGTCAGAGTCACCTGACCAGCGTCAATAAGCGAGGTGCCTATTGATTTAATAGTGTAAGTTTGTACCAGAGCATTTAATCCGCCCAAAGAACCCTGAGTAAGCTTTCGATTTTCAGCGGCACCATCGGTTCCTGCAACATAGACAGAGGTAGCATCAGATAGTTTTTCGTTGCCAGCCGGGAATGTTGTCGGTGCTCCCCCGCTTATTTCGTAGGCGGTCTGAAGTTCCGCTGCCGCTTTTTCCAGACCTGATTCGGCGGCATAGAAGGCCAGCGTTTCATTCATCTGATTACCGGCGATATTTATCTCATCGTTGGCCAGTTTAACCGCCGCCACGCCGATCATGGTCAGCATGACCATCATCATGACGGCGATAAATGTCACCGAACCTCTGGATTCGGTTATTCGTATTAGAGGTTTCATTTTAAAATCCTTGGCTAAAATTATAGTTTTTCATAACAATTTATCATCTATTTGAATCTTTATATATCAAGATTTCTCAGGTTGACTTTCGACGAATAGGTTCTGTGTCTATATGGATTATCTGGAAAATCGATATCAGGCTTTGCAGATCGTGCTGATATAAGAATTTCCACCTCTCGTATATTTGAGGCTATTGCCGGATTGTCGGTTGTCGTTCCATTTTTCATCGTATATCGAAACTGCAGATCATTAATATTTTCTGAATAAACCTGTGGTTTCCGTCCCAAAGCTTCCATCATAAGGTTGGGATGGAGTGAGTCGGAATAATCTATAAAATATTTTATTCTATTGACGGCCAATATTTCAGATCCTTTTGGATAAGCCTTGGATAGCACCATTGTATTATGCTGAATGTGGTAGGCCGCGGCCTGAACCAGAGTAATCTCGAAGAATTCTCCATCACCAGTGGCCGGATCAAAAATATATACCCATTGTCCATTATAAAAACAGGAAATATCATGCCCATTACATTTAAGCTCAGCCGATGGGTTTGGCATTGCTTCCTCGATCGGCGCATCGCAACTGTTATCATAATAATTAATAACAATAGTATCCGGGTTCGTATCGTATGCCTCAATGGCATTAAGGCCAAACGGCAACCCATGTCCTGCCATCCTGATGTTACGGTTTAGCTCGTCAATAGCGGCACGTGCATTCTGTTGGACATCGGTAACATCTTCCTGAATCATCCAGTTCTTATGCTGGGTAATATAAATCTGAAAAATGGCGGTTGTCACAATCCCGGCCAGAAAGAGTGCCACCAGAACTTCCAGAATAGACATCCCGGCTTTACTTTTTAATTTGGAAATTATTTTATTCATAGTTTCACCTATATGAAGGGGGTTCTTATGTAGGTTGTCATACTATTGTTGAGCGTATCGCCTCTATCATTCATCCAGGTAGCTTCAATATTGATTCTTCGCAGATGACTGTTGACACTGTCAACTTTCCATTCTCTTTCAATATTACTGACGGTATCAATACCACTGATAAGATTCATCGTGGTTCGCAACTCTTCCAGCTTTTCCTGAAGAATCTGGGTTGACATTGTCGCCTGATTCGACCAGTTGTTGGCCGAGAGAGCAACCATTGCCATATTAAGAAGCAAAACCAGCGACAGAGTCAAAATAATAATTGAAACCATGACCTCAAGAATTGAGAATCCATCGTTTTTTTTGATTTTTTTCATTATCTATATTCCTTTTGGTTATTTTCTTGATTTAGATGCATGAAAAAAGTTTGCCAAAATGAAACAATTCTTTATTTCAGACAAATATTGTCATTGTTTAAATAATATATGCCACATAACCTATTGTCTTCTAACAGACAAGCAATTGTGGAGAGATGACTGATATTTTCTGTCTGGTTTTAAATTTTAGGAAAAATGTTAATAATCAGACAACAAAATGCCCTAAAATATAGGATATTTCCTATACTGTTTGGATTGTCGCGAAGGTAATAATTGATTGTCAAAAACTGGAGACGGCTCTCTATTTGAGTTGAAATTACGGCATAAAATGCATATCTATTCTACATGCGAATTCTAGACCAACCATCGCTGCCGACTCAGAAGTCAGGACCATTTCGTAGAAATATGATAATCCTGTCGGGAGTGATATCGTTTGGGCTGGTGGTCCTGGGACTGTTTGTCGGAGATCTATTGAAGAAGAATATCAGTGATAAGAATGATCAATCGTTGGCCGATCTCAAGAGTGACCTGACAGAGGGTTTTCCGACAACCACACACTACATGAGCAAGCTGGGACTTAATCGTATTGCCTGGTCGACTGAAGCAACGCCTTCGGTGAACATTGAGGAAGAGGCCGAGCCCGAAGCTTCAGCAGTAACAAGTAGTGTCTCGAAAAGAGAATACGCCAGCGCGGGCACAGAGACTGAAAAGGATGGGCGATGACATCTTCTCGTAGCACCACTAATCTTGACAATCTTCGAGTGGCTATTGTACATGATTGGCTGGTAGGCTACAATGGCGGTGAGATGGTCATGGAGCAGATCCTTGAAGTGTTCCCCAACGCTGACCTGTATACTCTCTGTGATTTTATCAAACCAGAACACCGTGGCTTTCTCAAAGGCAAAAAGGTTACAACGTCACTGATTCAGAAACTGCCGTTTGCCAGGAAGCGCTACGGCCATTATCTCGGCCTGATGCCATATGCGGTGGAGCAATTCGACCTGACTTCGTACGACCTGATCCTGTCGTCTTCTCTTGCAGTAGCCCATGGGGCACTGACAAATGCAGAGCAGCTTCACATCAGTTACTTCAACAACACTATGGTCTATGCCTGGGATCTTTATCATCTTTACCTGAAATCGGCTGGTTTGGATCGTGGCCTGCTGGGGCCGGTCGCCAAAGCAATCATGCACTATGTTCGCATGTGGGATGCGAGCACCGCTAATCGGGTTGATAGCTATGTCGCCAACTCCGAATACATGCAGCGGCGTTTGACCAAACTGTATGGTTGTTCTTCGGAAGTGATCTATCCTCCGGTTGATGTGGATCAATTCACGATGCAGAAAGAGAAAGACGATTATTACATCGTAGTTTCCCGGTTAGTGCCCTTTAAGAGAATAGATTTGATTGTTGATGCGTTTACGAAGATGCCGGACCGTCGTCTGGTAATAGTCGGTGGTGGTCCTGAAGAGGACGCGCTTAAGAAATCTGCCGGCAAGAATATTGAATTCATCGGTCAGGTGCCGTTCGAGGATGTTCATGATTACGTGAGTCGCTCTAAGGCCTTCTTGATCTCTTCGGTTGAGCCGTTTGGTATTGCCGTGGTTGAGGCTCAAGCCACGGGCACGCCTGTTTTAGCTTATGATGGCGGGGCTGCACCGGAAATCGTGCGTGATGGCGTTACCGGTCTGTTTTTTAATAGCCAGACGTCTGAGGCAGTAATAGACGTCGTCGACAAGTTCGAAGGGATGAGTGTGAAGCTGGATCCGGTAGATGCCAGGAAGAACGCCGAACGTTTCTCGATACA
>DAOUVS010000298.1 GCA_030667525.1 Candidatus Zixiibacteriota bacterium
GGACCATTCCGCTTTGGTGATAGCTTTTAAAGCGATCTCATAATCGCCTTCTTTTATTCCAGATTTTTGGATAGTGCCGGTAAGGACACTATTTTCTTTTTGATTACTGGCCGATCTGATCGTATAATTAACCCCGGATATTTTTTTACCGCCCTTATCAACAAAGGTGACATCAAGAAAATGCCCCTTATCTACTTCAACCGCTACCGCCGAGGCCTGAACCGAACTTCCACCGCTGCCGCTGCCGCTACCACTGCCGCTGGTATCGCCGATCATAACATCAAAACTTCCCAATATAATTTTTGCCTTGTTGTCAGGCGGTTTTTGAAAGGAGACGCCGGGAGGAGTTGCAATATGCGACGGTGTATTGGTGGCAGTGCTGTCAACTGTGGCTGCAGGTTGACCCATAATATTTACCGATGTGCTCAGTCCGCCATCAATCATTCCAACATATGGATGAGGCAACGGGGTTGGTATCGGAGAGGGACTGGGCGGAGCCGGAACCAAAACTATATGAATATCGACACCGACAATCTGGTCATTCTTTTTTGCGGCCGGTTTTTTATTCACAAGAACCGTTCCAACGGCAATAACCTGTCCGACCGGCATATTGGCCGGATCGTTACAGGTTTCCGCCATTGAACCTAGAGTAGCTGCACCTTTACCCATAAACACCTTCGTTTTTTAACAGAACTATAATCTTAATAAATACCATAATTTTAATACGGGGGCAACAAATAGTTTATGGAAATTGGAACATATTAATTGTTAATTTCGGCAATCAATTTAAAACCAATTATGATTTTTTGCAATATTTCAGGATATTATCAGATTTTTTAAAAAAAAGTTCTTGCCATTAATAGTAAAGCAAGTATAAATTCGTTGAGTTATAATAATTTATAACTTTAATGGGTTATAATATATTTCTGGTTATCCAAATTTGTCGTTTTAATACGTATTTTTGGAACGACAAATTTTGACGCTAAACTTACGGGGAGCCGACAATGTCGGATGAAAATAAAACGACCGGATGGGACGATAGTTCTGACGACCGACCATTAGATCCGCTTGGCGTAATCGGGTGGGTAATTGGCAGCAAATATAAGGTCCATTCATATTTAGGCGGCGGCGGATTCGGCGAAGTTTACGATGGCCATAATCTTAATCTTGTCGAACAAAAGCTGGTTATAAAATTTTTTAAAAAAGTTCAGGAGCGTGACAAGTTTGACAAAGAGGCCAAAATTCTCTGTCTTCTTGATCATCCCAATATCTGCCGCGTAATTGACTACCTCCCCGAAGAAGGCGCTCTGGTGGTTGCCTTTATTAGCGGGAAGGACGGCAAGGCGATTCTTAGAGATTCAGGACCGCTTTCAAGTGACATGCTTTTAAAGGTTGGCATGACCATGGCCAGCGCCCTCGCTTATGCTCATGGCAAAAAAATTGCTCATCGTGATATCAAACCTGATAATATAATTATTGATAAGAACGATCATGTCTATCTGATTGATTTTGGTATCGCCAAAGTAATGCGCGAGGATGCCACAAAAACTGCCTATCAGGCCTTAACGCCGATGTTTGCTGCTCCCGAACGTCAGGGCGGCGATGCCAATTATAATCCGTTCTTAAGCGATATCTATGAAACCGGCGTAACACTTTTTAACTTCGCCACCAACGAGATGCCGTATCGTAATCCTGCCAACCCTGATATCACCGAATGGGGTGGTCCAAAAGCCAAAAATCTGTCTCCGCAGATGAAATATGTATTGAAAAAAGCAACCCACCCGGATCCCAGTAAACGGTATAAATCGATTGCCGAAATGGGTAAGGACCTCAAAGAGGTCAAACAGGTTTATGGTGGCAAATCAAACAAATCTCTTTGGATAGCGGCGGCAGCTATAATTCTTTTGGCTTGGGGCGCATTTATAACTCGCAATAGTTGGCTACCGGCAGCACAATCGGCTATTGATTCAACCGAGGTCAAGGAGATAATTTCTGATATAAAAGATGTTATCCCAACCGGTGAAACGGCGCAAGACAGTACTTTTTCCGAGGGGATAACTGTCGCTGTGGTTGATTCGTCATCATCCGAAACAACACCAGAACCGATTGAAGAACAAGATAAAGGTGATAACAAACCGGAGGTGAAACAGGAGCAAACCATCATTGTTGACACCCCAAAAGTTGTCGCTACAATCGAAGAATCAAAACCGGAACCAGAGCCGGAGCCTCCGAAACCTCCGCCACTTCCAACATTGATTATAAGTGTTGTCCCCGATTACAATGTTAAGATTCTGGTTGATGGCAAAGAAAAAAGTCCCAATAAAAAATTTGACATCAACAAGGGAACACATGACGTCACTATAGTTCATCCCGATTTTCCGATATTGGCCGATCAGGTTGAAACCAATGTTGACCGCTCTCTCCGTTATAATTTGCAGGATGAATTTTATCTGCGGGATACTATTAAATTTACAATCGGCGCTATTCCGTCCGAACTTGGTGATGCATTTTTGGAAGTTCTTTTTAATGGATATGGCAATAAATATTCAGGTGAAAATGTCCCGGTATTTGATTTGCAGAAACTTTCTGGTAAATGGCAGGTCAGATTTAATATTTTGAATGCGCAGGGCCGGAGTTATCCCGGTGCCGTTGTGGATTCGGCGGTAACATTCCCATTTGGCGGCGGACCGCACGAAAATATCCCAAAAGGGAGTTCAACGATAGATTTTGGAGCCTCAAAATGGCAAAATGTTGAACCTGTTACAATATTGGTATATTGGTCACAAAAATAAAATATTATCATA
>DAOUVS010000112.1 GCA_030667525.1 Candidatus Zixiibacteriota bacterium
GATGAGATGATTTTGGCCGATTTGATATTGATCGAAAATAATTTTGATAAACTTGAGAGATCAATAAAAATGACCGGTAAACAGGATCGGGCGCGCGAACTGGAGCTATTGAAAACATGCAAAGAAGCTCTTGAAAATGAAAAGATGTTATCGGAAATCGAATTATCCGAAAGCGATAAGAAAGAATTGCGCGGATACTGTTTTCTCACGCTCAAACCGCAATTGATTGTGCTGAATATCTCCGAAGATAAACTATCTGATACTGAAACAATAGACAATGATTTTTCAAAGTTCAAAAAAGAAAATATCCGGGAGATATCGATTATCTGCGGCAAACTCCAGATGGAACTGGCTCAGTTATCCGATGAAGAACAGCGTGAATTTTTAAATGATTTGAATATAAAGTATTCGGCGCTTGAGAGGTTTATTCAGAAATCTTACGAACTTCTTGGGTTGGTTTCATTTTTTACTACCGGACCTCCCGAAACACGGGCCTGGACGATAAAAAAAGGTTCAACCGCTCCGAAGGCGGCTGGAGTTATTCATACCGATTTTGAACGCGGTTTTATCCGGGCCGAAGTTGCCACCTATGAAAACTATATAGAATATAAAACGCTTCCGGCCCTCAAGGCGGCGGCAAAACTTCATGTTGAAGGAAAAGAATATATTGTTAAAAACGGCGATGTTATATTATTTTTATTCAATGTTTAGATGATATTTAATTAATAGGGATGAATTGTGAAAGATATAAAAGATAAACCAAAGACTAAGGGTAAGTCCAAACTTCATATCCTGCCGATCCTTCCGGTGCGCGGAATGGTCGTTTTTCCTTTTATGGTTGTACCATTGATGGCCAACGAAAAGAAACAGGCGCATTTGATTGATGAAGCATTAATGAAGGGCCGTACCGTCGGCATCTTTCTTCAGGCCGATCAGGAAGAAGACAATCCCGGTCCTGAAGATATTTTCGATACCGGGACCTCGGGCAATATTATAAAAATGCTGAAATTTCCCGATGGGACAATTCGCTTATTGGTGCAGGGCCTGACTCGCATTAAGATCAAACGGTTTTTGCATACCGATCCTTACTTAACGGCAGAAGTGGAAGAATTAACCGAACGAACCGGTTCGGCTGTCAAAGTTGAGGCGCTCCAGAGGAATCTTTCCGACCGGCTCAAAATTTTAATTGAGCTGGCTCCAAACCTTACCGAAGAATTACATATTTCGGCCGTAAATCAGGAAACGCCATCGAAATTTGCCGATCTGGTTGCGTCTAATCTGAATATATCGGTTTATGAGAAACAGACGATTCTGGTGGAGATCGATATTTACAAACGAATGGAACGCCTTCTGGCGCTGGTAAATAAAGAAATCGAGGTATTGGAATTATCGAAAAAAATTCAGACCGAGGCCAAATCGGAGCTGGGTAAAATCCAACGGGAATTTATTCTGCGCGAACAGCTCAAAGTTATTAAAAAAGAGTTGGGCGATAAAGGCGATAGCGATGAGATTGAAGAATTTGAAAAACGGATTAAACTGGCCGGAATGTCTGAGGTTGGCGAAGAGGCGGCGTTTAAGGAACTTGATCGTTTGTCGCGGATGAATCCGGCTTCGGCCGAATATACTGTTTCGCGCAGTTATCTCGAATGGCTGGTTGATGTTCCCTGGTCAGATTCGACCGATGATATTCTCAATCTTGGAAAAGCAAAAAAAGTTCTGGATGAAGATCACTACGATTTAGTGAATGTGAAAGATCGAATATTGGAATATCTGGCGGTACGCAAATTAAAAAAGGATGTCAAAGGTCCGATAATTTGTTTTGTTGGTCCTCCCGGGGTCGGGAAAACATCACTGGGGCGTTCAATTGCACGTGCGATGGGCCGAAAATTTGATCGCATTTCGCTTGGCGGGATGCGTGATGAAGCTGAGATCAGAGGACACCGGCGGACTTATATCGGCGCTCTTCCGGGCAGAATTATTCAGGGATTAAAAAGATCCGGTTCCAATAATCCGGTATTTATGCTTGACGAAGTTGACAAAATCGGCTCCGATTTTCGAGGCGATCCGGCCAGCGCTCTTTTAGAAGTGCTTGATCCGGAGCAAAACGATACCTTTTCTGATCATTATTTGGAAGTGCCGTTTGATTTATCCAAAGTGATGTTTATCACGACGGCAAATCTTCTGGATCCGATTCCAGCTGTCTTGCGGGACCGGATGGAGATTATCCGTATTCCCGGTTATACCGATATGGAAAAACTTGAAATTGCCAAGCGGCATTTGATTCCGAAGCAGCTTGATAATCATGGTATCCGGAAAAGCCAGTTGACCCTTAAAGATACTGCGATATTAAGAATGATTAATGGCTACACGCGTGAGTCAGGATTGCGTAACCTTGAACGGGAGATCGCCGCGGTATGCCGCAAGATAGCCCGTAAAATCGCAGCTGGGTCAAAAATTAAATTTGCGATTACCGATATAAATATCAGCAAATATCTTGGACCCGAAAAAATCTCCACTGATATCCCGCTTCGAACCGGACAGATCGGGGTGGCGCCGGGGCTGGCCTGGACCTCAGTTGGCGGAGAGGTTCTTTATATTGAAGCGACCGCGATGAAAGGCAAAAAGAATTTGATTTTGACCGGACAGCTTGGGGATGTTATGAAAGAATCGGCGATAGCGGCATTGTCGTATGTTCGAACGCATTGCAAAGAGCTTGATATTTGCGATGATTTTTGTGATAACCATGAAATTCATGTCCATGTCCCTGCTGGCGGGACGCCGAAAGATGGTCCCTCTGCCGGTATCACTATCGCTACCGCGCTGGCATCAGCGTTATCAGGTTATCCGGTGAAATCGTATCTTGCTCTTACAGGAGAATTAACTTTACGCGGTGTGGTTTTGCCGATTGGCGGGCTTAAGGAAAAACTGCTGGCGGCGTATCGGGCCGGAATCAAGACAGTAATTTTGCCGAAAGAAAATAAAAAAGACCTGATTGAAATTCCGTCGGAGATTAAAAAAGGTATCAAATTTAAATTTGTATCAAATGTTGGCGAAGTCTTAAGATATGCTATCGATAGAAGCGGATCTGCCAAAAATAAAACAAAAAAGACTGGCCCCAAAATACAAAAAATCAGGATTAAAAAATGAAGCTGGTCACAGCCGAACAGATGCGGGCGATTGACACCGAAACGATCAACAATCGCGGTCTTTCGGGACCGGAGTTGATGGAGAATGCCGGGCGCGGGATTGCCGAAAAAATCCGGGATAACATTCTCGGTGAGCCGGCTGATTCCAAAATTGCCATTCTTTGTGGCAAGGGAAACAATGGCGGTGACGGATTTGTCATTGGCCGCTATCTGTTTGAGTATGGCTGCGATGTTACCATATACCTGCCGGCACCATGCAATAATCTTTCGGTCGATGCACTTCTGAATTTTAATCGAGCCAAAGAGCTTGGAGTGAAACTGATTGCGGTTGAAGCGTGTGAGCAGTTGCCAGAAAATTTGGAAGCCGATTATATTGTCGATGCTATTTTTGGAACCGGTTTTTCCGGATCACCTCGCGGACTTCTGTCAAAATTTATTCAATATATCAATATCAGAAATATTCCTGTGATAGCGGTCGATTGCCCCTCGGGTCTGAATGTCAACAACGGTTTGTGCGAAGGCGATACAGTACAAGCGATGTTTAGTTATCCGCTGGCGGCGGCGAAAATCGGAATGTACTATTCACCCGGTCGGGAAAAATGTGGATTTGTTGAAGTTGTCCCGATTGGAATTCCCGATGATGTAATTAATAAATTTGACATCAAAGAGAATTTGATAACATCTGATATGGTTTCCAAGCTGTTACCAAGAAGAAAACCTGATGGACATAAAGGTGATTTTGGCAAACTGTTTATTTTGGCCGGTTCAACCGGATTAACCGGTGCCGCTACTTTGGCCGCGGAAGCTTCAGCCCGGTCGGGACTTGGTTTGGTGACGGTCGGCTGTCCGCAGACAATTAATCCGATTTTGGAAAACAAGTTGACCGAACCGATGACATACCCTCTGCCGGATGTTGGCAAAAAAGGTTTTCTGGCCAAACGTGGTCTTGGCGGAATCAGAAAAAAAATGACCGAAAACGATGCCGTCGTAATTGGACCGGGGATAGGTACACATTATGAAACCAGAGAACTAGTTCAGAAGCTGGTTTCAGAAATTGATAAACCAACTATAATTGATGCCGACGGTCTCAATGCTTTTGCCAAAAATCGTGAAGCGCTGGCAGGTGAGCATTCAAAATTGATTTTAACACCCCACCCTGGAGAATTTAAACGACTGATAGATGAAGAGATACCGGACGATTTATTCGATAAGTACAATATGGTTCGGGCGTATGCCAAAAAATATAATTCGGTGATTGTTCTCAAAGGTTCGCCGACGATTGTTGTCGATACCAATGGCCAACTGTTTCTTAATCCAACCGGTAATAACGGCATGGCGACCGGTGGAACCGGTGATGTTCTCTCAGGTATTATCGGTTCATTCTTGGCGCAGGGTCTCAGTCCGCTAGATAGTGCAATTGCTGGAGTTTATATTCATGGTCTCTGCGGCGATTTGGCGGTTGATGATTATGGCGAAAGGTCACTGCTTGCCGGTGATCTGATAGAGTATCTCCCTGAAGCTTTTATTCTTCTGGAAACTGCGGAAGATAAGACTACCTAATGTGATTCAATGAAAATACTTATTATTGGCGGGACAAGGTTTCTGGGGCGGTATCTGGTTGAATCTGCTTTGAACAGAAACCACGAAGTAACATTATTTAATCGTGGCCAGAGCAATTCTGATTTATATCCTGATATCGAACAAATCCACGGCGATCGCGATGGTGAACTCGACAAACTTAATGGACATACCTGGGATGCTGTTATCGATACCTGCGGCTACTATCCAAGAATAGTTTCGGCCTCGGCCAAGTTTTTATCAGATAAAGTGAAGCATTATATATTTATCTCATCGATATCTGTTTACGCTGATTTGTCAAAACCGGGAGTTAATGAAAATTCGCCAGTTGGGACAATGGACGATGCCACAATCGAAGAAATTACAGAAGATAGTTATGGACCACTAAAGGCGCTCTGCGAACAGGTAGTGGAAAAGCAGTTTCCAGATACCAATTTGGTAATTCGCCCCGGGCTTATTGTTGGACCACATGATTTAAGCGATAGATTCAGTTATTGGATTCATCGGATAAACAAAGGCGGCAAAGTTTTAGCGCCGGAACCAAAAGACTACAATGTACAGTATATCGATGTCCGCGATCTGAGTGATTGGATAATCAGGATGATCGAAAATAAATTAATAGGTACATTCAACGGTATCGGCCCCAATCATAAACTAACTATGTTGGATTTCCTGAATAAATGCCGGGAAATTTTAAATAGCGAAACTGAATTTGTCTGGGTGAATCAACAATTTCTCGAAGAAAATAAGGTTGAGAACTGGACCGATCTTCCAATCTGGATAATCGAAAAGAAATATGCGGGGATGATGCTAACTAGTTGCGCAAAGGCATTTACCAACGGATTAATATTTCGACCGCTTGAAGATACAATTAAAGATACATTCAATTATTGCCAGACTCGTCCAAAAGATTACCAGTGGAAAGCCGGACTCAGTGCAGAGCGCGAAGCGGAACTTCTCAATAAATGGAATACCGGAAAATAAATCAGTAATCTTAATCTTAATATTACAAATCTATGGACAGGCCGGGTCTGGTCCGTTTCTATATATATAATTTATCAAATGCACAACATCCGAACCATTTATCGGAGAGATACCGTCGACATTGGCTAATATTAGCGAATCAGGTGCCGGACCTTCCTTATAGATATAATTTATCAGAAGGACGACATCAAGAATATTAATCCCCGCCCGCCCGTCAATATTACCACAATATGGAGTATTGTCTATTATATGAATTTGTCCAGTTCCCATTCCTTCTCCAGGAAGAAAATATAGGTCCATCCCAAGGGTATCAGTAAATTGATTATCCCTATAATCCGGAGCAGGATCTTCCGGGTTTGATGGTCTATAATTACCAACAGTTACATCACTTATTGTCCCGGGAATGGCCTTCCACTCAACCTGGAAAAGAACATTTGCAAAGACACCAACTGTATCCTCCTTGGGAGGTAATATCGGCCGGGTGTAATAATCAAGCCGGCACTGGTCAAAAGGTGGCATGGATGGTATGAAACCCAAAAAAACCGCTCCGACATGTAAACTGTCATCATTGGGATTATGAAACGCAATGACGTTTGAATTGATTTCTACATCATAATAGGGAGAACAATACAGCCCGGATGAATCAATATAGAGTGTATTCAGACCAGATCCGGTTAAAATAAGGCTGTCATAAATAAGATTGGGAGAATCAAAGTTCATTGAATTTCGAATATAATCTAAAACTTTGATATCGGGTTGAGCTTCTGAATGAAAGGGTCGCATAATTGTGCTGTCATATGTAAATCTTATAAGAAAACCTCCAAGTGGATCGATATTTTTTACCTGAATAGGAATTTCAACGATTTGACCCGGCAGGGCGAAAACATCGCCAATATCAATTTGATAGTTGGCTGTGTCGGCCAGAATCTGAGAATACGATGTTCCGTGGACCATTATCGCGAAAAACGCTGCCGTTAGGAGTATAATATTTGTTTTTATACTCCATCTCATCAATTGCTGTAACATACTATTACCGCCTTTATTAAAATGAATTGTAACAATTAATTTCTTTAATTCTCAAACAAATTAATATTTTTTAATCGTTAACAATTATTTTACAAATTCGCAATTTCCTGACAGATTGTTCCTAAAACTCAACAGCATACTTTGGAAGTAATTATAATATTTTATACTCGCCTATTAATTGGATAAAAGTTAAAGTATTCTGCCATTTTGTCAAGACTTTTTTGTAAAAAAATGTAAAATACCGCTGTGTAAAGTGATATTTTTAGTTAAAATCATTCATCTTAAAATATCTAATAGTTGGATAATCTTTCTTGTATTATAAAGCTCAATTTACGAAATTCTCTTTAAACGATATTGTAAATAAAAGGAGTATAAAGATGGATACGCACTTATCTATTTTTAAGATATTTGAAAACTGGTTTCTATCACAGGGGATGGGGGAAAACGGAGCATATTACTTAAGTATTTTATTACTTGCCGTTGCTGTTTTGCTTATTGCTTTTATAACCAATTTTATAGCTAAAAAGATTTTGTTGTCATCGGCAAAAATATTTGTTAGAAAAAGCCAGACCAAATGGGATGATGTCCTCGTTGAACGAAAAGTGTTCGACCGGCTTTCGCATATCGCCCCGGCACTTGTTATTTATTATCTGGCAGATATTTTCCCCGCCGGTCAGGAGACAATTGAAAGACTGGTCATTGTTTATGTAATTTTGGTTGGCGTTTTGGTTTATGATTCATTTCTCAACGCAGTTGTCGATATTTACCGCACTTACGAAATATCAAAACAAAAACCGATAAAAGGGTACATTCAGGTTGTCAAAATAATTACCTATATTTTTGTTATCATTTTTGTTATAGCCACTCTGATGAATCGCTCACCGCTGTTACTGCTAAGCGGGTTGGGTGCCATGACCGCCGTTCTAATGTTGATTTTTAAAGATTCTATTCTCGGTTTGGTGGCAGGAGTCCAATTATCAATAAACGACATGGTTCGAATTGGCGATTGGATTGAAATGCCGAATTTTGGTGCCGATGGTGATGTTGTTGATATATCTCTAAATACAGTGAAGGTGCAGAACTGGGATAAAACAATCAGCACTATCCCTGCATATGCAATGATTTCCAACTCATTTAAAAACTGGCGCGGCATGTCCGAATCGGGCGGCCGTAGAATCAAACGGTCGCTTAATATCGATATGAATTCGATTAAATTTTGCACTGAAGAAATGATTGAGCGGTTCAAAAATATTCAGTACATAACCGATTATATTGAAAAGAAAAAGGATGAACTGGCCGAATATAATAAAGAGTACAATATTGATGGTTCAACACTTGTTAATGGCCGGCATATGACCAATGTTGGCACCTTTCAGGAATATATAAGAGCCTATCTGAGAAATCACCCAAAAATTCACAAAGAGATGACTTTTCTGGTTCGTCAATTGAAACCAATTGAAACCGGTTTACCTATTGAGATCTATGTTTTTAGTAATGATCAGGACTGGATTAATTACGAAGGAATTCAGGCCGATATTTTTGATCATCTGTTGGCTGTTGCCCCGGAATTTGAATTACGCCTTTTCCAGAGTCCATCAGGAAATGATTTTAAAAATATTGGAAAAACGGTAAATTAATAGTATTTTAGTTTTAAACAAACTTCCTGGCCGACAACCATATATAAATTCAACTTGACTCGAATTGATTTCTGCATATATTAAAGTATATATTAAGATTTTAGGCACATTACTAATTATTGACAACCGATCTCGCGGTCAGCAAATGCTGATACGGTTGTTTTGTATGCTTTGGCGAAGAATGTAATAATAAATTTAACAAAAATATACTATTCTCTTTTTGGAGGAACCATGATTTCTAAAAAACTATTATTTACCATTGGAATGCTGTTTTTGGCATCATTTTTCATGTTTGGTAACCTTTTTGCCGAACCGATTGATGTTATAAATAATTGCTCGGAAAATGTAAACAGGTCAGGCCCATACGATTGTGAAATCGATTTAATCGAAGTGATGTTTGACTGGGACGCGAAAGTTCGGATGCGGCGCGGTGCTCTGGTTGACGAAATGACTGACGCTCTGGCCGGGGTTAATGAGATTCTGTCTCAATCAACTGAGGCTGAATGGTTCCGGATATGCGATGTCCCCGAAGAAAGACTTGATCAATTACAAGCTAAAGGCGAAGCCAACACCGGTGAACGGTTGTATAAC
>DAOUVS010000205.1 GCA_030667525.1 Candidatus Zixiibacteriota bacterium
CAGTCAGGTAGAGTGTCAGGACATATTGTATCATCTGGAAGCAGGTCCGTCAGATCAAAAGATTCTGGTTTCCAGTTATTAATAAACTCACCAAGAACATTCCTGACAACTGGGCCAGATGTATCAGGGAAATTCGGATCATTGGCATAATTCGGTATGCCCCAAGGTAATCTAGGGAATATCGGCCAATTATAGGCAACATCCCGATCATATATTCCTGCATCAATAATTACAACATCTCTTTCAAACTTCGGCTCAATAACCGTTACAAATCTAAACTCCGGGACCGGATCCGGCACATGAGCATCATCTCTGGTTTGACACCACACCAAAAATGTCATTATACGTGTCGTATCTGCATCCGCAGAAGGAAGATTTTCATCCTCAAAAAGATCATATACGGCTATACGTGTGTTATAGGTCCAGTTAAGCGAAGAGTCAACAACATAAGAATTTAGGACTGTTAAATCAGCCAACTGACCATATTCAGTGCTATCCAATGCCAGCAAGTCCATTTTTGGATCGATACCCAACATCGCTTCTTGCCAAAAACCATAAGGATTTCCGCCCAACAATTCATTCACCGCGAACTCATTCCAAACTGTATCAATTACTCGCGTAGTGTCATCGCCTACAATTATTAAAGTTGTATCAAGACGACTGAAATAGCGAAGAGTGTCACCATGTTGGAAAAAGTCACCATAGAGGTCAACAAATGTTTCGGTAATATAGGTCGTATCAATAAAATCCTTAAGAGAATCACTGAAGGGACCAAAGACCTTCCAACGATACTCAAAAGGAGGCGGGTTCCGAGGATAATCAATTCTATCCTCACCACTAAAACTAACGGTTAAACCTTCAAGTATCCCCAGCCTATCGGATGTTGCATTAATATATGGATCTCTGTAACCCTGCACAACAACAGCGGTATTAGGGAAATGGTTGTTTTTGGCAAACGACCGATATACAATATCAGACCTATCACCTTTATTATCAACCGCCATAAGAAAGACATAAGAGGTTACATACGTCCTAACAGGGTCACTTATGTCTGCCGACATCTGAACTTTGGCATTGGTGCCAGTGTTATCAAGTTCGACCTTGATACCTGTCCAAACGCCATTCTCCAGATCGTCTGTTGGTAATCCACCGCCCGCCAAAAAGGCATCAGGATCGCTGCCAACATCAGCAAGTCTAACAACAGCATAATAAAAAGCATCAATAAATCCATCAACATCGGTGCCATACCAATAAACAGTAGTATCCGATGAAAAAAGCGCATCTGGTACCGGAATATTGACAAAGTTAACAACAGGTTTAATATTAGTACGCACCGGACCTTTAATATCTCTTTCACAACCTGTGAAAACAACTAACAAACCTATTATTAACAGGGGAATTATGACAAAATACTGTCTCATCCCATTCCTCCATTATTTTTAGAATCATATTTTATCATAATTAAAAACCAAGTCCTATTGAAAAACGGTGAACCTGAGTTAAATAACCAAAATCCTGATAGGCGTAATCAATTGCCAGTTCAATCTCTTCTCCAACCGGTAAACGTAATCCCGCTCCGGCGGTAAGACCATCCGAATCATAATTAAATCTCTCGCCGATTCTCAGGCTGAATTTATCCTGGAACCAATATTCGGCACCGAAATTATATTTTTCAAGATTGTCCGCAGGATGATTACCATCGGCACCCAATATTAGTAAGTGCGAATCAGAAGTAACTAAATCAATTGAGGCGCCAAATTTAAAATTCATCGGCAGTGGAAATGGTCTTGCATTGTCGATATCATACTTAAAATCCGGTCCAAAATTTGTGATAGCCATCCCAATCTTGAAATTCTTGTAACCGGAATTATAACAGGTGCCAACATCAGCTGCCCAGCCCGAAGTCGTCTCCAACGCCAGCCCTTCGTGAATAAATTTGGCAGTAATTCCAAGCGAAAATTTATCCGTTAAAAAGCGGCCATAGCTTATTGAAAATGCAAAATCGCCTGCTGAGAAATACTGCATGTCATCATTATTGTCAGCAGCATAGGGATAGAAGTAATCAGTGAGTGGAATATCGCCCGTATTTAATGAATAAACGCCAAAACCAATGACCCCGTTGAGGGATTCCATCGGAAGAACCATGGCAGCAAACTCATAATTAATACCTGCCGGCATTGATATATGGGTAAACATAACCTCTCTGCCATAGACATAAGGCAGTCCGGCCGGGTTATAATAAACAGCGGAAGCATCGGTTACGCCGGCCGTAAAGGCCTCGGCCATACCCATTGCCCTAGCCGACACGCCAAGTTCAAGGAAATTCAAACCGGTTGTACCAACTTTAGCTTGCGAATAAACAAGTGAGGGGAGCATCAATAGTATCACCAGGCCAAGCAGACCCAAGTGATATTTTCTATGCCTCATAATATTATCTCCTTCAGTATATTAAATGCTATTGTCATATTAAATACTCACCTGTAAACCGAGCTTGATTTGTCGTCCATAGGTCCAGTTAAATGGATCGTTATCAAACGGCGTTCCACCTGTTACGTTATGACCATCTGATTGCTGAGTATCGGCTCTGCCGGTATTAGAATAGACTCCTCTGGTATTCCTTGTATCCAAAAGATTATCAACCCAGACAATAAAGCGCCAATTCAGGTCAACCAGTTTAAAATATTTCTCAAATTTTACATCAAAATTCAAACGACCCGGTGAACGCAATGAATTTTCCTGAATATCCAAACCTGATTCAACGCTAATATCAGGATACCTGCTTCCGGGGGTAAACGGACGACCGGTTTCAAACGACCCCTGAACGGAGAAAGTCCATCCACTTGGGATACTAATTCCGAAAAGACGCGGTTTCATAGAAAATGGAACAACCAACTGAATACCGCAATTAAGCTGATGCCTGACATCTGTGTCCAGCGGCTTCTCAGAAAGTGATTCACGACTCAGTTCGAATTCTGACCAATAATCAGCCCTTGTCTGTGATTGTTTTCCATAAGCAAAAGCATATGTATAGTTGACCATACCATTAACGAGACGGCCGCCTCTTTTTTCAATGGTCATCTCAAATCCGCGGCTTCGCCCATAATCACGGTTTTCATATCGCTGCACCACCAGAGCACCGCCACCAAGCCTGATATTGGCGCTGTTAATTTTATCGAATTCGTCTTTGAAATATCCTGAGAGATCGATTGTGTAATCCTCAGACATGGCATATTTAATTCCGAAGGAATATTGAATGGTTTTAATATAATCGAGATTATAGTTACCAACAATATCTCTGGTAGTCGTTGAGGTTGTATTCCGGCTAAACATATAAGTATATGAAGGCAACTGGTAAAAATGTCCATAATTAAAGTGAACTTTTGCCTTATCTGAAATAGGATAGGAGAAACCTATTCGCGGAGAGATTCTGTTTCTGTCGCCGTAGATAACACCACTGCCCAAATCATCCTGACGAGCAACCTCTTCAAGACCTGTTGTCTGAATAAAATAGTCATATCTAAATCCAATACTGGCAATCATCGATCCATATTCCAGATTATCCCGAAGATAGATAGTTCCGCTCCATGGCTCGTAATCATAAAAATCTCTTAATTCGCCAATTCCCGGGAAAACACCACCGTCATCGCGACCGGTATAAGGTTGTTCCAAAGACCGAATATCTTGCTTGAGCAGGCGTTCTTTTTTTAATTCAACACCACCCTTTAACTCATGATTCCCAAGCTGCAGATACATTCTGCCTTCTAATGAAGTTTGTTCAACACGGCGATGATGCCAGACAGTCACTCCCTCATAATTCCCAACGTTCAGGAAATTCGTCGAACCACCATAATCATAAGCCCCATTGCCGTTAACATCGGTAAAAGGTTCACCAACATCGTATTGATAATTCCTGTCATCAAACAGACCGTTTCCATTATAGTCAATATATGGAATACCTGGCTGCCAGAGTTGATTATACGGTAATGTATACTGAGAATTTCGATCCAAATCCTGATTGGTTGCTTCATCGGCTGACATGACAAAAATGTCAATACCCTGGTCATAAATACCATTATGATTAACATCGGTAAACGGCTCACCTAAGCTCTGGTCACCATCGATATAGGGCTCCGCATCATGCTCATTGATTACATCTCTTCTTTCGTAATCATATTCGCCATTGCCATTGGTGTCGGTAAGATAATCACCGGCATCCCATTGTCCATTCCCATTCAGGTCAATATACGGTTCTCCCTCAGGTGTTCGCCCACTATTGAATCGAAAATCTGGAATTGTTGTGTAGCCGCCCTGGGCATTGTTCTGAAGTGGCAAATACCAGAAACCAATATCTGGTCCGGCATTTATATAATAAGAAGCATATCGATCTAAAACCTTATCAGGAACACCAGGATTTGCAAAAGTATAGGTATATGCCGGCGAAGAAAGATCGCGGCCATAAGTCATCGAGTCCGGGAAAATATTTATAACTGGCTCAGGAGCATCATATACCCCATTAAAGTTTCCATTCAAGTCTGGTCTGTCTTCGAATCTTTCAAATTCACTGTATTGCAGAAAATCATCAGGATCCATACCCTGACCCGGGTTATTTGGATCACCCGGCTTCCAGGAAACATCACGACTGTAATACGATGCTTTAAAATAATAATGCATTTTCTTGGAAAGCTGATGAGTCAGCTCCATTGCAAACGATTTCCATTTTGTTTCGCCAATTGGAGCCGTGTTTGGAGAGTAGCGATATTGCCAGTCACCATTCGCGCCCATGTATGACTTTGAGAAACTCGTTTGACGATTAATGTTAGATTTATATGAAAAAACCAATTTCATATTACTTATTGGCTTCATCATTACATTGGCATTAATTGTATAATCGTTATACTGTCTTTCCGGAATATCAATTCCAAACAGACTAATTGAACTATATTTCTTAGGTTGTGTCGGCGAAGAGTAGTCATCATAGCTGTATGGGGTCCCAGTCTTGGTAACCTCGGCAAAGAAGAAATAAGTAACATCTTTATCTTCAAGGAAATTCAGACCAAGAGCAGGAAATATTTTTTTCGTAAAAATTGGATCGGGTCCACTTAAGGTGAAATATGCATGATCATAATTTTCAGAATATGTATTCAAATTATGACTGCCAAAATCATCAGTGATATATTGGAAAGTCATATTGGTTTTTTCAGTTGAACCAGTCTGAGTAGTAATCTGAATAATGCCGGAAAGAGCATTACCATACTCAGGATCAAAACCATCTTTGATAATACTAATTTCCTGAATCGAACCTGAAGTCAGCGACAGCCCCAGATTAACAGGACCGTATCCACCCAGAGGATCACCAATCCTGACACCATCAACAATATAAGCAACCTCACCGGCACGACCGCCACGAATAACAATTTCGCCTTCATTAGTTGTAACAACACCTGCCGTCTGCTGAAGTAATTCATCAACATTTTGAACCGGCATTGTTTCAATTTCTTTTCTGCTCATAGTTACTTTGGAACTGTGAACAAATGGATCAATA
>DAOUVS010000094.1 GCA_030667525.1 Candidatus Zixiibacteriota bacterium
AAAAAGAATCTCAAAAAGATTGTTTTTCCTGAAGGTGATTCAGCAAGGATTCTAAAGGCCGCTCATATATTGGCGCATGAAAAGATTGCTAATCCGGTTGTCCTTGGAAATCCGGAGAAAATTAATGCCGTCGCATTGGAACATGAGATTGATATGTCGGGAATTGAAATTCTCGATTATCTTAAATCGGACAAACGTCCGACCTATGGTCAAAAGTATTTCGAGAAACGACAACGCCGCGGTATGACTTTGGAAAGAGCTGAAAGAAGAATGAAGAATCGTACCTACTTTGGAATTATGATGCTCGAAGAGGGCGATTGTGATGCGGTGCTATCAGGTGTAACCGCCGATTATTCAGCCACAATTCGTCCGACACTTCAGATTATAGACCTTAAGCCGAACGTTACCCGGGTTTCCGGCCTCTTTGCCATGATTCATAAAGATAAGGTTTACATGATTGCCGACACGACCGTCAATATTAACCCGACCGCGGAGGAATTGGCTGAGATTGCATTATGTTCGGCAAATGTTGCTCATGCATTTAATATTAAGCCAAGAATTGCGATGTTATCATTTTCTAATTTTGGTTCGGTTAAACATCCGCAGGCAGAGAAGGTTGCTTTGGCGACAAAGATTATTAAAAGCAAAGCTCCTGATTTGATGATAGATGGTGAGATGCAGGCCGATACTGCTTTGATGCCGGAACTTATGAAAAAGTATTATCCATTTTCAAAATTAACCGAAGAAGCCAATGTTTTTATCTGCCCCGATCTGGTATCGGGCAATATTGCCTATAAACTTCTGCAGAGGATAGCCGGCTTGACCGCCGTGGGACCTATTTTATTGGGTCTTTCCAAGCCGGTTCATGTGTTGCATCGCGCACTTGATGTTAATCAAATTGTTGATATGGCGGCAATTGCCGCGATTGACGCGCAGACGAATAGCTAATAGATTCTGACTTTACAAAAAACGGGTGCCAAATTTTCGGTACCCGTTTTTTTTCCATATTCAGGACTCTTTTCAGCTTTGTAAATATCGGCTAAATTGATATGTAGCTTGAAGAATTACCGGCGACGATAGTCCGGAACTGCTTCCTGATGGCAAGGCAAAAACGGCTACAAGAAGTCTGTTTATTTTAGTAGTTTAATCAACATTTAGTATTGGTATTTTTTCCTTAATTTTCTCCGATTTTGCCTTATATCGCTTGATTTTATAATATTATCAATTACATTCGTTCAGATAATAATGTCGAATATGATTTTAAATACCGGAGAACTGATCATTCCCTTGACCGGTTCAAAATCAGAAACCCGATTTGAATTTCCTTTCAGATCGGCGGGAGCAAATCTATGAATTCAATTGATTTAGTGACTATTTGTATTGTCGCCTTTATAGGGGTTTTTCTACTGCTCTCTATATTGGCCGTTATCATGCGTCTTATTATTGCCGTTTTTCCGGAACGCGCAACCGGTACCGGTGAGGCAATATTGGCGGTGATATCAACTACGTATAAAACGCACTACCCCGGAACAATAATCACCAGGGTTGAGGAGGTATTATGATATTTACCGAGTCACCAAAAACTATCAGGGTAATGTTCACCCCATTTCGTGATGGTTTGCAAAGTTCTTTTGGCGGGAAGGTTCGCCTAAACGATATTCTTCCGGCCATGAAATTGTCGGCTGAATTGGGTATTCGTCATTTTGAGTTTGGCGGCGGCGCTCGTTATCAGGCACCCTATTTTTATCTTGGCGAAGACCCGTTTGAAGATATGAAAGCGATGCGTGAGGCGGTGGGACCGGATGTCGATCTGCAGATACTGACTCGTTCGGTATCGGGTGTGACGCTGACAACTCAATCCATCGAAGGTCTTGAACTCCAGGCCAAACTGATGAAAAAGTATGGAACAACCTGGGATCGCAATTTTGATTACATGAATGACGTCGAGAATCTTATCAAAACCGGTAAACCGATTGTCGAAGCCGGAATGCATCATCAGGTCTGTATTGCTCTGATGGGACTTCCGTTCCATTCGGATAAAGTGCATACGGCTGAGTTTTATATTAATATTGGTAAACGTCTACTCGACAGCGGTATCCGGATTGACAGTATCTGTATGAAGGATGCCAGTGGAACAACCGACCCAAAAACCTGTTACGAAACGGCAAAAGGTCTCAGGAAAATAATGCCGCCGGAAATGCCTCTCTGGCAACATACTCACGATACCGCCAGTATGGCTGTAGCCTGCTATATGGCCGGAATTGAGGGTGGTGTTGATGGTATCGATTTGTCGGTTCGTCCGATGGCCAGTGGTACGGTCCAGCCGGATGTTCGTTCTATGGAGCATGCTCTTAAAGGAACCGGATATTCGCTTGATATAGATGGCAAAAAGATGTCTCAGATTGAAAATATGCTAAATGATTTGATGAAAGATTATAGTTTTAATCCGACCACTACTACGGCCGATGCGCGTGTGGTTGGTTTCCCGATGCCGGGTGGTGCCATTGGACCAAATGTGCATATGATGGTTAAGGCAGGTATTCTTCATAAATATGACGATGTTCTCGCCGAGTTCCCGGTTGTTGTTGAAGCGGGTGGTGCCTGGACATCGGTTACCCCCGGTAGTCAGCAGTACTGGTTGCAGGCGTTCAACAATGTTATGTATGGCCGCTGGGAAAAAATTGAAGCCGGTTATGGTCGGGCGGTGCTTGGCTACTTCGGCAAAACACCTTTACCATCTGATCCTAACGTTGTTAAGATTGCTTCGGAACAACTTGGTCAACCTGTTTTCAAAGGTGACCCGCTGGAAGCAGCTCCAAAAAATATCGAACCGGCCAAAAAGGCGCTTGAAGAAAGAAATCTTCCGGTTAATGACAAAAACATTTTCCTTGTTATGGCTTCAATGGTTCCGGGTAAGAAAATGGAAATCAACGAAGGTATTCGTCTCCTAACCGGTAAGCCAAAAATAGATATTCCGTTGAAGAAAAAAGAAGAACCAAAAACGGCGGCGCCGGTGGCGGCTCCTGCAACAGCAGGCGCGGCAATCACCGGGCCAACAACTTCCCGATGCATTGTCCAGGAAGGCGCCAATACTCGCACCTTCACCGTTACTATTGAACCATCGACTTCAGCAGCCACGACTCCCGCAGCGGCTGCGCCTGTTTCAGCGGCGCCGGTTGGCGGAACTTCGGTGTTCTCAACTTTTGCCGGATCGGTCGAAGTGGTTGATATTAAGGTGAAACAAGGTGATAAGGTTACTAAAGGTGCGATCGTTGCAACCGTAGAGGCAATGAAAGCGAACCATGATATAAAGGCTAAGTGTGATGGGACCGTTACCGGAATTCATGTAAAAATCGGCGATGAGATTGATTCCACTAAACCGATTATAACCATCTCATAAAGGGTGGTCAAATGAATTCTGCATTAGAACTTTTAAATCAATCCGGCTTTGCCAATTTGACCTGGGGTAACTGGGTCATGTTTGTCGTTGCCGGTGTTCTGATATTTCTTGCTATCAAGAAAAACTATGAACCGCTGCTTCTGATTCCGATTGGATTTGGAATTATACTGGCTAATTTGCCATTAGCCGAGATGGGTTCCTACGGCGAGGGCATTATCGGGCTAATTTACAATAGCGGTATCAAAACCGAACTTCTGCCGCCTATTATATTTCTGGGAGTTGGTGTCCTGACCGATTTCCGACCACTGCTGGGACGACCGCTGACATTTCTGCTTGGCGCTTCGGCGCAATTGGGGATTTTTGTGGCCGCTTTGGGAGCAGCTTATCTGCTTGGTTTTACGCCTAAAGAGGCAGCCAGTATCGGAATCATTGGCGGAGCCGACGGACCGACCTCCATCTTTCTCGCCAGTAAACTTGCGCCGCATCTGTTGGGGCCGATTGCTGTTGCGGCATACAGCTATATGTCACTGGTACCGATAATTCAGCCACCAATAATGCGACTTTTGACCACTAAAAAGGAACGAGCGATTGATATGCCGCAGGCCAGACCGGTTTCAAAAACGGCGGTTATTGTCTTTCCAATTGTTACCGGTATTGTTGCCTCGTTGGCGATTCCGTCATCGGCACCGCTAATTGGGATGCTGATGTTTGGCAATCTGATTCGTGAGAGTGGTGTCACCGAACGACTGCGCAAAACCGCCGGAGGTGCGCTGATTGATATTGTAACCCTATTTCTTGGTTTGGTCGTTGGTGCGACGATGGATGCCCCGCATTTTCTGAATATTAAAACGTTAATGATACTGGTGCTTGGTGCGGTGGCGTTTTCGTTCAGTACTGCCGGTGGTGTAGTATTTGCCAAAATAATAAATCTCTTTTTATCTCAAGGGAAGAAGATAAATCCGTGTATCGGGGCGGCTGGTGTTTCGGCGGTTCCGATGGCAGCACGAGTGGTACAGAAATTTGTATCGGATGAAACCGATGGACAGGTTAATCCGTTGATGCCGGCGATGGGTCCCAATGTGGCCGGTGTGATAGGGTCTGCGGTGGCAGCCGGAGTATTTCTGACACTGCTATCATAACGATTATTTATTTTGTTAAATTAAAAAGCCGGAATTTAAACTCCGGCTTTTTTATATATAACATAACTGTCTATAAAACAGGAACAGAAGCTATGAGTTTGTTTTCGATGATTTTACATTTATTAGTCGATCTTTTAATAATAGTCGCGGCCAATATTTATATCCCCAAAAGACTTGGACATTTATTTGGACTAAAACGAAAAAGATTTCTTTATTTGATATTTATCGGTGGGACAATTTCCTTTTTGATTACCTTATTTTCTTTAACTGCAACGTCACATCTGTCGTTTGGACTGTACTATCTAGTTTCTTCGAGTTTTATTGGGTTTATGTTATATCTTTTAGTGCTGCTGATTTGTTTTGAAATAATAAACTTCTTTTTCAAATTCCAGAAAATATATTCCGGAGTCGTAATATTGAGTTTGGCGCTGGTGATCTCTGTTTATTCAATATGGCACTCCCGTTCCTTTGAGATATCGCGGATTGAAATTCCAATAAAATCTCTGCAGAATGAATTGAACATTATGCATCTATCTGACATTCATCTCGGATTTCAAAGAGGAGCCGACTATCTGGAAAGTATCGTAACGGAAACCAATTCGTTGAAACCTGACCTTGTTTTAATCCCCGGGGATATTATTGACAGTAGAAGTGAAAAGATCAAAGAGCTATTATCGCCATTGGCCAATTTGGAGTCACCGACCTTTTTCACTTATGGGAATCATGATTATTATGTTGGATTGGATAAGGTGATTACTACGCTTGAGGAAAATAATGTAATTGTAATTCAAAATGAGATTGTCATCACAAACGGTATTCAATTAATTGGTTTAAACTATATGAATGCCGACTCATTGACACATGATGTGCATCAAGTGAATGACAAAACAATCGCCGAGGTGCTTCCGACACTTGATATCTCACCCGACCTCCCGGCGATTCTGATGCATCACAGCCCGGTTGGTGTTGAATATATGAATCAACATAATGTTGATTTTGTGATAACGGGACACACCCATGCTGGTCAGGTCTTCCCGGCAACCCTTCTGACCGAATTGCTTTTTCCATATAACAAAGGGCTTCATAAGTACAAAGATACCTATATCTATATTTCTCAGGGAGCCGGGGCATTTGTACTGCCAATGCGTTTGGGCACGATTAATGAAATTACGCTAATCAGATTAACGAAGAATTAATTGATTGGCTTGTACGGTTCCGACGCTTTATATTGACACTTATTATTATTTCATTTACGCCAATAATTATGTCCAAAAGAAAAGAGGACAGATCAAATAATCTGTCCTCTTAAAACTATCTTTGCAGACAACCTATTTCAGCATTATCATCTTTTTAGATTCGTTGTAATCGCCAGCCTCTATCTGATAAAAATAAATACCGCTGGCCACGGCCCGGCCTGATTGGCCGGTTCCATCCCAGTTTATTTCATGCTGTCCGGCGGTTTGATTTTTATTCTCTATTTTTTTGACATTCTGCCCGAGCAAGTTGAATATCGAGATGGTAACATCGGATTGTTTCGGCAGCGAATAGCAAATAACTGTTGAGTGATTAAACGGGTTGGGGTAATTCTGCGACAGGCTGTATTTATCGGGAAAAACGTTATCACTGTTACTATTTTCGACATCGGTGGCAGCATCTGCGTACGGATCCCCAGGCAAGAAGATGTCCCGGTAAGGTCATAATCAAAGCGGTTTTGCCGCCAACCCAGGTTTCAAAATAGGTTCCATACTCCGGACCAAAGTGCGGAAAATATTTCCCCGGTTGCATAGGTATTTCCCTTCCCCAAATATACTTAAAAAAAGACAGAATACTTCATCCAATATCCTGTTGTAATATAACAAGATATCGTCTTTTGTTAACCCCTTATAGAATAATGGCGGAGTAGTTCATATTTGTCGTGGATAAATGCGAAACTTATGCCGGAATCCAATCGAATATAATATATTCGTCTCATATAGACGGGAAAAAATTAAATATGAAAGTGAATACTTATGACCAATAAAATATACTTCGTCCCGATTATAAAAGAAAACTGGGAGACAGCGCTCGATCTGGAGGTTCATCCGGAACAGCAGAAATTTGTTCCATCACCAGCCGAATCACTTGCCTCAGCTTATATCAAACCATGGGATGAGGCCCTCGATCCATTTGCGATAATGTTGGAGAATAAAATGATCGGTCTTTTTTATGTGTCATATACTCCTGAGAGTAAAGACAACTATTGGATCGGCGGATTTTTCATAGATAAAAAGTATCAAGGTTTGGGTTATGGTAAATCATCTTTGAATAAGATATTGAAATTTATTCTATCGATTCATCCAAATTGTCAGCAGATGAATTTAACGGTGGAAAAAGAGAATACCATTGCCCAAAGCCTTTATGAAAGTCTGGGATTTATTACGGACAATAAAGTAAATAAATATGGCGAGATCATTTACTCAGTAAATATCAGGGATATATCAAAATAGCGCCAAATTTGTGTAGCAAATCGCAAATTATCCAAAAAAAATGTGATTTTTTATTAAAAATATCATAAAAATGTCGAATATTTATAAATAATTGTTGTATATTTAAAACAATATGTTATATTATGCGTATGATATTATAAAGAGGTGTTATGAAAATAAGAAAAATATATAACAGGATTGCGGTTCTCCGCAAAGAGCGGGGAATCTCTAGAAAAGATTTGGCCGACAAAATTGGAGTGAATTTTCAAACGGTCGGATATCTCGAACGGGAAGAATATAACCCCAGTCTGGATCTCGCCTTTCGAATCAGCGAATGTTTTGCTCTTCCAATTGATCTGATTTTTTCGACCGAGCCGCTTAAACCATTAAGTCAGCAAATCTTAGAATACAAAAAAGAGAAAGGAGAATAGATATGAACACTATTACTGCAAAATCGAACCGACCTTCGAGGAGGTTAGGGGTGTTACTGAATTACGGTACACTTATTATTATGCTGGCGATTTATATCGCGCTTGTCGGTGAAAATATAAACATCCCTGTCATGGCTATTGGTATCACGGCGCTGGTCATATTTATAATCAGCTTTATTAATTTGCATGTGAGAACCAAACTTTGGAAATTTGTGCATACCAAAATTGATAATCTCGATGAAAGAGAGATACAGGTTGTTTTTCAATCGTTGCGGCACTCATACAGCATTTTTGGTATTGTCTGTCTCTCTTTTTTCCTGGTATATGAACTACTGAGAGAATTTTTACCGGGCGGGATAGATTTGCCGCTGATGCCAATAATTGCGGCCTTGATTTATCTGGCTCACACTCTTCCCTCTTCAATAATTGCCTGGAAGGAAAAAGAAATATAGCCAAAGAAAAAGAGTTACATTTTTTGCAGACTGTTTACGTGGCGATATTCACTTTACTGGAATCGCAGTTATTAATATTTCAATAAGTAACTGCGATTCATTCGGTTACAAATTATATCCGACAATTCTATATCCGGCACAATGCTTGCATTAAGGATTATCCAGAGACTAATATGGAGATTGAATATGTATCAAATTAACCAGATATTCGCCGACGGCGCCTATTTTCAACTTACCGCACTTCTGACCGGGGCATTATTTTTTGCAATGGTTGGTCTCCGTGAGATGAAAAACGAAAATCTATATGGGTATCTGTTTGTTGCTATCAGTATTTTCTTTCTCGCTATCCATGCCTTCTTTTTGCTTAGTCTTCCGGGTGCGGTATCACCATTAAATAATCTGAATTTTTGGCCCTGGCTGATTGCCTTTTTTGCTCCGGCACTAATTACCCTTTATCTGGTATTTGGTTTTATTAATATGCTGATGTATAAAGTAAGACTTGGGCTGGTGAAAATATTTTTCGGTCTGACTCTTCTCTGTTATCTGTTTATGCTTGGCGGCAACTGGCCGCTTGATGCCCGCGGTATTATAGTAATGATCTGGTGCGGATTATGGTTTGATGTTGAATTAGGTATCACCGGATAAGTAATCAATTCGATTCATATAATCCTCTTTCATTTTCGATTTTGATTTTTCCTACTTTTTTATTATAATTATCCAACTAAAATGAAATTTCAACTTATACGGTGAGATTTTCACCGGGAGGATATAATGATAGATCCGCGCAATGATAAACTGGCCGACATTCTGGTTAATTTTTCATGCTCCGTTAAAAAAAATGATCTGGTCTATATTGCCATCAGAGGTATTCCGTCGCTCGAGTTGGGTAAAGCGCTTATCCGCAAAGTGACTAAAGCGGGTGGAATTCCATTCTGGTACTATAATGATGATTCATTGACCCGGCAGTTTCTGCTGACTAACACGGTTGAGCAGATAAAAGAGTTTGCCAAATTCCAGCTGTCGATGGCCAAAAAAACCGATTGCTATATCGGAATCTATGGCCCTGACAACTCCTTTGATCTGGCCGATATCCCAGCCAAAAAGATGGATGCCTGGAAACTATTTTATTACAAGCCGGTTCTTGCCAATGTTATTACCAAAAAAACGCGGTGGGTGGCGATGCGTTTCCCCAACAACGCGATGGCGCAACTGGCTCAACAGCCGCAGGAAGTATTCGAGAAATATTATTACGATGTCTGCTGTATCGACTACGCCAAGATGGACAAAGCACTTAATCCGCTGGTCAAGCTAATGCAGAAAACCGACAAAGTGCATATCAAAAGCAAAGAAACCGACCTGACTTTTTCGATAAAAAAGATTCCGGTAGTAAAATGTGCCGGAAAGTTTAACATCCCTGATGGTGAGGTCTTCACCGCTCCGGTGAAAAATTCGGTTAATGGCTTTATTACTTTTAATGCACCATCGCTGTATGAAAGCAATGTTTATGAAAACATCCGGTTCGAATTTAAGAGTGGCAAGATTATAAAAGCTGCCTGCAACAATAATTCAAAGAAACTAAATCATATTCTCGACACCGATGCCGGTGCTCGCTACGTTGGCGAATTTGCTTTGGGTGTTAATCCAATGATTATGGAGCCGATGAAAGACACCCTTTTTGATGAAAAAATCGACGGCTCATTCCATTTCACCCCAGGCCGCTGTTATGACGAGGCTTCCAATGGAAACAAATCGGCGATTCACTGGGATCTGGTGCAGATTCAGCGCAAAGAGTATGGCGGCGGCGAAATCTGGTTTGACAATAAATTGATCCGCAAAGACGGCAAATTTGTTATCCCGGAACTAAAAGGCAAACTGACCAGAAAAGCACTTGGTGGCTGAGAACTTCTCTGAAACTTTTATATTGCGCCTGATAGTTTTGTTTGTAGCTTTCCTATTGGTTTTACATAAATTTTAAGGGAAAGGGACTGTTATGGGAAAAAGATATTTTTCTGTATGGTTGGTTTTTGCTGTGGTTATAGGTTTTTTAACTTTGGCTC
>DAOUVS010000101.1 GCA_030667525.1 Candidatus Zixiibacteriota bacterium
AAAATCGGTCCGATTTCCATTGGAGATAAGATTAGGATTGCCGGAGATCGCATAAGATAATAACTCCATCTCCTTTTTGGGTTCCTCGGTTCGAGAAACCTCGGTCGCCTTACTCAAAGATTTCATTACAATGGCTGCCAGAATACCTATAATAATAATCACGACAACAATTTCTATAAGCGAATATCCGCTATTTGACTTTATCCAAAATCTGGAAAACATATAGATTACCTCTTATCTATTAAATTATCGGATAGTTTCTCAATTGATTGAGCTAACTTGGAGAGAACCTATAACTTATCGATTTATTTACTTGCCGATTGATATGGTGTGAAAAATTTGAAATGAAAATGTAAAAAATAAACATAAAAAAGCCGGCGATATCCCCCTCAGGCTACCCACCGGCCGAGCACACGATAATTGGAATATCAAACTCCGTGCCAAAGATTTAACAATATTCTTTGGTCGTAATTGCATCTGTCTCAACAAGATACAAAACTCATTAAGCAGCGCAAAACAGACAGTGGGGTAAACAGACAACAACTTGGAATTATTTGGTGGTAAAATTAACCCTAGTCTATCCCAAGATCGGTGATTTTTTTATGAAGATTGGAACGATCGACACCAAGCTGTCTTGCAGCGGCACTGACATTGCCTTTATTAGCAATCAGGGCATCATTTATGATCTGGCTGATACATTTCCTTATCTGACTTTTCAGGGTTAAATCATCCCCCATATCGTCCGAAATATTGCCGAGCCCATTATTAAAATATGAGATAACATCGTCCCGCAGTATAATATCTGAATCACTTAAAACAATTAATGATTCAACCGCTTCAAGTAGTTCGCGGACATTCCCCGGCCAATCATGATTAATTAGTGCCGACATCGCCAATGAATCAAACCTTTTGAGTGTCAATCCCAGCTCAATTGTTTGATAGTCCTTAAATTTCTCAGCCAATAATGGAATATCTTCTTTTCGCTCACGAAGCGGTGGCAAATGTATATAAATCCCTTTTAATCGATAATAAAGGTCTTCACGAAACGTCCCCTGCTTTACTAACTCAGTTAAATCTTTATGAGTTGCACACAACAATCTGATATCGGTAATTTTTACAGTTGGCGACCCAACCGATTGATACTCGCCCGATTCAAGCACTTTCAGCAGTTTAACCTGGGTGTTAATATCAAGATCGCCAATTTCGTCCAAAAATATCGTTCCCCCATTGGCATATTCAAACAATCCGATTCTATCACATATCGCCCCGGTAAAAGCACCCTTCACATGCCCAAACAGCTCAGATTCAACAAGATCGGGGGGGCGAAAACTACAATTAAAGGTGCCAAATTTTTTATCCTTCCGCCGACTATGCTTGTGAATCGCCTTGGCCACCAATTCTTTACCGGTTCCGGTTTCTCCGATTATCATTATTTTTCTATTGGTCGGGGCAACTTTATTAATTAAACGATAAACTTCCAACATGGCGGCCGTCCGCCCAATCAGATCAAAATTAGATTCGGCATGAGTCGACAGCATCTGGTTATCTTTTTTCAAATGGTAAGATTCAACGGCATTACGAACCGAACGAATCAACTTGGCAACCGGTTCACCTTTCAGAATATAATCAAAAGGTTTTTCCTCGTGATCAATAGCGTCCTCGTCGTAATCGCCGGGGTATCCGGTATGAAATATCACCGGGATATCTGGTTTAATTCCACGAATTTCGCGCGCGGCAGTTATGCCATCCATATTGGGCATTTTAATATCCATCACAACCGTAGCAATATCTTCGTACTGTCTAATTATCTCAATCGCTTCTTTTCCCGACTTGGCGACAATGGTCGAATAATTCTCCTTAAAAATATCTTCGAGCATTTCCAAGACATTAATATCATCATCAACCAATAAAATCGTAAATGTTTTACCTAAGTTCATATTATTAGATTATTCCAAACTTTTGGTTTTGTCAACATTATCGTTTTCATAATTTTGTAAATTTATATTAAAGGTGGTCCCATTCTTTGGTTCACTTTTTACCAAAACCGTACCGCCATACATCTCAATAATTCTCTTGGCCATCGCCAGACCTAGTCCGGTTCCGCCGTTTTGAGATTTTTTTGAGAAAAACGGTTCGAATATCCGGTCAAGATAGTCAGGTGGAATGCCGCAACCATTGTCCTGAAAAGAAATACCGCACGCCCCATCATTGGCAGACATACCAATATTTATTCTTCCATCTTTTCTTTCATTCTTTTCTGCAATGGCATCAATACTATTGAGTAGTAAATTATTAAAAGCAAGCAATAATTGCCGCCGATTCGATCTAACCAAACAATAACTTTCCCCCAAAATATTTACTTCTACATTATTTTCTCTTAGACGCAGCTCGTTATTTTTAAATAGCTCTTGAAAAATCTCATTAAGATTGACCCGTTCAGGCATCCTTTCCGTATCGAGTTTTGTGTAAGATGAAATCAATCCGGTTATATCGGCCGCTCTGGTTATTGATTGTTCGGCGATTGACGAATATTTCTTCAAATCTTCCGAATTACTGGAGGAACCAGAGAGTAATTTTAATCTGTTTAGTGAAGCCGATGCAGGAAACAAAGCATTTCGTATTTCGTGGGCAAAGGTACCTGCAATACGTTTGGCCTGCTCAAGTTTATCCATATTGATCGCCCTGATTTTATCTTCGGCAATTTTTCGTTCTGTAATATCTTCAGTTAAAATAACCACCCGGTCAACCTCACCAGAGGCATTCTTAATAGCATAAAAATGCTGTGAAACCCATAGGCCTTCTCTCCCTTTTGGGTTGGAAACTTTTACATCCGGGACATGGAGATACCCGCCTTCTTTATAAACACGCTCCAGCGTGGAGATCCACCGGCCAAGATATTCATCGCAATAATCGAATTTTAATTCAGCTCTTTCTCTGGTAGTGAAATCAATCATTTCTTCTTCTGTGTGACCCCATATCTTTATCCAGGCATCATTGGCGCTAAGCAGTTTTCCGGTATTGCTTCGAACCGAAACCCCCATTGGAGAATGTTTGATTATTGCTTGATTAAACTCTTCGCTATTTTTAAGATCGTCCATTACTTTAATTCGATCTCTAATATCACGGAAAGTAACCATATATGAAGGTTGGCCCTGATGCTGAATTAGCGATGATGCTGTTTCACATGGAATTATCTCCCCTTCCTTTGAAATCATATCAATGCGGTAAATTTGAGAATGAGGTTTGCCAGCAAGTCTGGCTTTAATTCTTTTAAGCACTCCTCCGTGGTATTTTTCTTCAATCATCTTCAGGAAACTGGATTCCCCGCTATGGTCTTCCTGATTATATCCCAATAATTGAGTAAATGCAGGATTAACCAATATGATCCTATTATTTTGATATATTAATATCGGATCAGGATTTGAATCTATCAGATTACGATATTTTTCTTCGCTCTCTGATAGAGCTTTATGTTTTTCTTTTAGAATATGATGCGCTCTGATTTCACGAACTTTTTGAGTGACAATATCAACCGTTTCTTCAAGCAGAGTAATAACATCAAGTGTCGGCCTTTTCCGATTTATCGGCGTATCAACCGAAAGCCAACCTTCGTACATTTTGGCACTACCCTTAATAGGAACAAAAAGCTCATCTCCGGGCTGCCAGGTGGAATATTTAAGATTGGTAAAATCTTCCTGACGCACAAATCTCTCGGATTGAACATGAATAATGCCTGATTCTTCAGGTATAAAGTATGAGTTACTGATTCTAAATTTCTCCTGAGTCATTTGCGCCAGAATTTCATCATTTGGCGGAGGAGCATTACGTGCTGCATTTATTGTCGCATCATCAAGCCCAATGTAGCCAATATTGATAATTTCTTTTCTATCATTATGCAGGGTGAGTACAGCCCGTTCAAAAATATGAGCTTCAAAAATTGCCTGGCATCAATAATGCAGACAGGAGTCGATGCCGTCAGCTTTTCTCAAGTTATCAAGGAGGTTTATTCTGGCTTTATGTCTGATTTCAGTAAGCTTTTGCTCAGTTATGTCCCGGGCAACACCAATTATATATAATGGTTCACCTTTGGAATCCCGAATTAGAGTATGACTATCTCCCAACCAGATATAATGTCCATCTTTATGTTGAATGCGATACTCAATTGTATGCGCAACCTCTTTCCCTTGATCAGCATCAATGAGTCTTTTTCTATAATTTTCCGTAATTTGTAAATCATCAGGGTGAGTTATTGTATTAATTCCATCTGCCTCAACGGCCAAAACCTCATCACGAGTATAGCCGGTCATATCGAATACCGAGGTACTCATATAATCATACAGATTTGTCTTAAGATTTAGTCGGTATAAAATATCACGGGAGTTTTCCAAAGCTTCAAGAAAACGAAATTCACTCTCAATACGAGCCGCCTCAGCCTGACGCTGTATGGTAATATCCCTTATTACAGTTACGATATGTGAAATAACACCCTTATCAATTACCGGAATTTTTCTTGTTTCTGTGATTATTACTTGATCGCCTAACACTGTCTCTTCTTCGGTCAAAAGAGACTCTCCGGTTTTAATTACCTGCTGATATTCCTCTTTGACCTTCTCAGGCAAAAATGGAAATACATCGAATATTGATTTCCCCTTTAAATCAGCCTCGACATTTAATTCTTCACACCATTTTATAAAAGTTTCATTAATTAGAATAATCTTCAAATCAGTATCGATCACATGAATAGCTTCATCAATGGAGTCAATCGTTTTGCGATTCAGCAACTCGGACTGGCGAAGAGTCTGCTCAATCTGTTTCCGCTCGGTAATATCTCGGGCGCATCCAATTATATAAAGAGGCTCGCCGTCGCTGTCTCTAATCAACGCGTGGTTGTCGCCCGACCAGATATAATTTCCGTTTTTTCCTTTTATTCGACTTTCAAAATAATGAGTAGATAAACCATCTTTGTCGGCTTCAATCAATTTATACCGATAGTTTAAATGTATGTCTCTATCATCCGGATGGGCTAAAGCGTTTACACCATCGGCACCCATAGCAATTACTTCCTCGGGCGTGAAGCCGGTGATATCATAGACGGCATTACTCATATAATCATATGTGTTTGTTTTTAAATTTAGGCGATATAATATCGCCTGCGAATATTTTAGAGACTCATTGAAACGAGCTTCGCTCTCAATCTGCGCCTGTTCAATTTTCTTGTTATCAGTAATATCAAACCCGATAGCTATCGCGGTAAACTCATCAGAATCAGGATGAAAAAGAGTCGAGTTTGACCATAATATAGTTCTTAGTTCACCCGATTTTGTTTTTATTTTACCTTCTAATCTGTCACTTTGATGTTCCCTTACCCAGTCCTCAAAATTATCTATTTTATGATGATAATGATCTTTGGGCAGAAAAAGATCTGGCCAGTTTTTCCCAATTACTTCTTCCCTTGAATACCCGGTTAGTTTCTCAATTTCCTTATTGAAAACGGTAATTCTGGCATATTTATCCATGCATACTACCAGACTATTGGCGGTTTCAAGCAAAGACTCAACAAAATCGCGCTCATTTTTAAGGTCCTGTTGGGTTTGAATCATGCTCGTTATATCTCGAGCAACGCCCAGTACCGCCGAAATCTTCCCTGAACTGTCCTTTATCGGCTGCATATTGGTACTATATCTATATTTTTTCCCCTTCAACATAGTCATCGTTTCAGCGGAATGACCCCTGGTGGTTTTAAAAACTTCCCTAATTAGGGCCATCTGCGGATCAGCGACATGCTTGGGGAAAATATCCCACATTGTTTTTCCAATAAAATTCTCCGGGGTTCCATCATGTCTCTCAGCAGCGACATTATTCATATAAAGAAAGACACCCTCATAATCTACAGAAAAGATAGCTTCGGAGGCACCTTCAACAAGACTGCGGTATTTTTCTTCACTTTCAATGAGCGCCTCTTTTGCTTTCTTCCGCTCTGTGATATCTCTAAAAACACCCTCGATACCGGCAATATTACCATTTTTGTCACGCCAGTATGTAGAATTGCAGCTAATAAATATTTTACTGCCGTCCATCCGCCGCATTAAGGCCTCATAGTTTGTTACCTGCCCATGTTCTTGCAGCTTGACCAATAAGTCACTACGCTGCTCAGGATAAACATAAAAATCTTTGACATTTACTTCTTTTAGTATTCCGGGTGAGAAAACGCCCAATATTTTCATCGCTGATTGCGAACACCAGAGCATGTTGCCATCCATATCCGTGCGATAAACACCATCGGTAATATTATTCAAAATGGAATCGGATTGTCTTTCGCTTTCACGTTGCAGGATATAATTCTTACGGCGAAGGATAATGATTATTGCCAGGGCCAACAATAATATGAAGAGTAATATTATTTCCAAATTTCCAAGTAATATTGGCAATAATATCTCTGTCCCTAAAATTGGCATAATAAATTGAAGCATTTAATCTATATCAATTCAAATTCAATGTGCTCTGGTCCACTTAAAGAAAATCAATTCAATCCGGTCAGTTGACCATACCCCACCAAATTTAATTAAAGTAATATCGCTTATACTTTTAAGTATAACCAATTTCCGAAAAAAGTCCAGAGTAAACTTGAATGCGACACTTCATGATCTTGATAAACCGATTGTTTTATTTATCAGTTTTCGGCATGGAGATAAAAAAAATACCCCGACAGGACTCGAACCTGTTATCCTCTGCTTAGAAGGCAGATGCTCTATTTTTCGGAATCTCTAAATATGTATCCGTTGGGGGACTACAACTTAAGACGTGGCAATTACCATGTTTTCGTAGAAAATCAGAGGCCCTACTTCTGCCTGATTTAGGGCTGATTTTTACCAAAGGCCATCTGACTGCTACATTATTCATGGTTGCAAGTGTACTTATGTTAATAGCTTAAGTTAACAAAATTATTGTATTCTCCTAACTCCCTGCAATTCATTGACAACCGATTCACTTTTTTTATTTTTTACTTCAAAATTAACAAACCACCAACTCCTCAAAGAAATGAAGCATAATCTTTGAATGTGTGATTTTTGTCGCGTTAGTGTAATGAATGTATCTCCAATAATCACAAAAGATTTTTATTAGATTATCCTTTATCTAATGAGTCATTTGTTCACTAAATCTACTCAGAGTCAAATAAATATTGTCGATATAATAATATAGTAAATGGGGCAATTTGGGCGAGGCTGAAACAGCTATAGGGGAAAACATCTGTCTAAATCCCAGAATTTAATAACCTAATATTGATGTAATAGTTCAATTGGGGGGGGTTCTGGTGAGAAATGATACTGTTTTACTAACCACACACAATGATCATATTTCCTGCTCTAATCCAGAAGCAAAAAATATATACGGCGGATTCATTTCACGGGTAATTGCCTGGGGTCTTATTGCATTAAGTATATTATTACTTGTTCCTGCTTCAGTTTTCTGCCACGATCACAAGATTGACCCCGATTTGATTAGAATCGGTATCTTGGCCAAGCGGGGTCCCGAACGTTGTCTTGAGAAGTGGAAACCAACAGCAGAGTATCTAACCAATGAAATCCCCGATCATTCATTCACTATAATTCCCCTGGGGTTTGGTGAAATCTATTCATCCGTTGAAAATAGAGAAGTGGATTTTATTCTGGCCAATTCCTCTTTCTATGTAGGGCTGGAATTGCTTCATGGCGTTAACCGAATCGCAACTATAAAAGAACTATACTTTGGCAAAATCTATTGTGATTTCGGTGGGGTGATATTTCACCGGGCTGACCGAAAAGATATAGACCGGACGGACGATCTTAAAGGCAAAAGTTTCATGGGGGTTGAAGAAACTTCATTTGGCGGATGGCAAACAGCATGGAGAGAACTTAAGGAGCATGGAATTGACCCATATCGCGATTTCAGTGATTTGAGTTTCGGCGGCACCCATGATGCAGTCGTATATGCGGTGCGCGACGGTAAAGTTGACGCCGGCACGGTCCGCACCGGCACACTTGAACGAATGGAACTGGAAGGTAAAATCAGCCTGGACGATTTCCACACAATTCCACAAAAGCATTCTTATCATGACAACTGTTCCTTTTCCCTTTTGCATTCGACGAACCTATACCCCGAATGGCCATTTGCCAAAACAACCCATATTTCTGACAAGCTGGCCGAAGAAGTCGCCCTGGCTTTAATAAAAATGTCGCCGGACAACCCGGCCGCAAAAACCGCCAGATGTGCCGGTTGGACAATTCCCCACAATTATCAGCCGGTGCACGATTGCCTGAAGGAGCTTCGCGTTGGACCGTATAAGGATTACGGCAAGGTAGGTCTGTATGATATATTTCAGCAATACTGGCCCTGGCTACTGGCCATCTTTCTTCTTGGGGTTTTAATTCTTCTCATGGCGGTTTATGTGGCAAAATTAAACCGAAAACTTGGGAATGAAATAGTGGAACGAGAAAAGAACATCGCCGAGCGCAGGCGAGCGGAAGAGGCCACCGCTGCCAACTCAATCCGTCTGCGCATCCTCATGGAACAATCCCGGGACGGCATTGTCGTTCTCGATGAGGACGGCAAAATATTCGAGTCCAACCAGCGATTTGCTGATATGCTTGGATTCTCTCCCGAGGAAGTCAGTCGCCTCCATGTATGGGATTGGGAGTATAAGTTTCCACGTGAGCTGCTGCTGAATATGCTCCGGAATGTTGATAATGCCGGAGACACCTTCGAGACGGAACACTGTCGTAAGGATGGTACCCTCTATAATGTTGAAATAAGCACTAATGGAGCTGTATTCGCCGGACAAAAGCTGATTTTCTGTGTGTGCCGCGACATCACCGAACGGAAGCAGAATGAAGAAGATCAGAAAAAGCTTACAGAACTTTTAATGAATTCCAATAAAAAGCTGGAGGATGCTCTCGTTGAGCGCGAAAAGGCGGAGAAAACTCTATCAGAAACTGTCGACCGCTACACCGCCATGATTAACACCGTGCCCGCCTTGATGTACCTAAAGGACATTGACCATAAATATATCGAAGTCAATGAAGCATTCTGCAGATTTGTAAACAAATCTAAGGATGAAATAATTGGAAAAAACAGTTTTGAGGTTCATTCAGAAGAATTGGCGAAGAAATACTATGCTGATGACAACTCCATAATGGAAAATGATACGGAGATTATCAATCAGGAAGAAAAATATATTGAAAACATTGGTGAAATGAAGTGGGTTTCAAGTTCCAAAATTCCTCTGCACGATAAAGACGGAAAAGTTTCCGGTCTTGTGGGACTGGCCCAGGATATTACCGAACAGTATATAGGTCGCCAACAATTAATGCAATCAGATAAACTGGCTGGGATTGGGCAGCTTGCCGCCGGTGTGGCACATGAGATTAATAATCCGGTGGGATATATAAATTCCAATCTAAACACCATGGGCAGGTATCTTAAAAAGGTAAATGAATTTATTGAAGGACAAGA
>DAOUVS010000155.1 GCA_030667525.1 Candidatus Zixiibacteriota bacterium
CAAGCTGTAATACCTGCGTAACATCGTGTCCCGTAGGAGCTATGAGCAGTGAAAATGGGACGCCGCCATTGATAGATTACAATCTTTGTATCAACTGCTGGTGCTGTCATGAGCTTTGTCCTGAAAATTCGGTTTACATCAGCAAATCGTGGCTGGCGCAAAAATTCATCCGCTAATCAGATTAACGCAAATCCTGCGCCAGAAAAAATTTCTCTTGACAAACTCGTTGATATTTAATAGGTTGAGTGTAAGCAGAAATTGCGATGTCTTAAGAGGGAAAAAATAAGACTGATTATTATTTAAAGATGAAATTTTAATAGGGCATATATATCAAATAGTGCCCATATTGTTAACATAAGGAGGCTTAATTATGAAGATGGCCAAGATTTTTGCGATAATGTTCGCGCTCGTCCTGGCTGTTTTTTGCTTGAACGGACCATTTGTTTTTGGAGGAGACGCGCATCCCTGGGATGAAGAAGGCGGCGGCGGCGGAGATGGCGAACTTGAAAACCCTGATCCTGATGATCCCGATACAAATGTTCCGAATACAATAGGAACTGGTGATGTCACTTCAACTGATGGAAGCGATTTATTTACTTTATTAAAATTTACTTTGATTGCTTCCAGAGTTTTGTAGCATTTATGTTTTTGCCGTTGTGACTTGATTAGGTAAAAATTGAGAAAAGCAAAAAAATAGTTAACACAAGCTGGCCCGATAGGGCATAAAAATTAGAAAGATTTTATGAGCCTAACCTCACGTCAAAAAATAGGTTTTGATCGCAGGCTTTTGGAAATCGAAGAGTTGTTCCGCCAAAGGAAACCAGAACTTGCAGGAGAGGCACTAAAAGCCGTTCGGGAATCAGATTTTTGTCCCGAGGGGTTTGAATTGGGTCTTTATAACCTGCTTGATGCAAGGGATCTCTTTAATTGCGGGAACTATTCAGAATCAATAAAGCTGTGCGAAAAGGCCAATAGTTTATTGGCCTCATCGGCGTTTCATGGCCGCGTGGGTCGGGTTCAGTGGTTATTATATAAAAATTATTCTGCTCTGGGTGATTTGGACCGCGCAGAAGTATGTATTCGTGATGCTTATGCGTTTTTCCGGCGGATTGATGATCAGGAAGGTAAAATTGACGCCCTGAATGGATTGGGCAAATTAGCCTTTATAAAATGTGATTTTAAAAAGGCAGCCCAATATGTCAATGATTCAATTGAATTATCAAAGGGCGATAATATTCGTATGGCGCGGCTGATTGGTAATCTGGGTCGTATCGAAATTCATACCGGTGACTGGAAATCGGCTGAACATAATCTGAAGACTTCTCTTAAATTGGCTCATGAACTCAAACAACCGGCAACGGTGATTAGAAATCATTTGTCGCTCGGATACCTTAATTTAAGGCAAAGACAATTTATTCTTGCAGCCCGAGAATTGAAATCGGTATCGATGATGATCGAAAAGAATAATCTCTGTTGGGATAACATCATTCTTCAGGAATATGAAGGTGAACTTGCTTTTGAAATGGGTGATATTGTCGGGGCGAGAAAAATTCTGACCAAAGCGTTTGATCAGAGCCATGAACTTGCCGGCGAATCAAATCTGGTGACACAAATAGCCAGAAGGCTGGCACTTGTGGAGCTGGCTCTTGATAATCTTGATGATGCCATGCGGATTGCGCAGAAGGCGCTTGATTTATCAATTAAAATAGATGAGAGAACAGAAATTGGTCTCTGTCGAATAGTAATCGCCGAGGTCTTTGCGTCGCGGAAGAGTTATGATTCGGCTATTGATTATTGTCAGGAAGGTCTGGAGATAATTCGTGAGATTGGCGATAAATATGATTTGGCCCGTTCGCTGTTGATTGTGGCCAGGATTTATGCCGAATCGGGTGAGAAGAATAGTAATACGATTATTAAACTTTATGACGAGGCTTTTAGACTTTTTAATTCCCTGAAGCTATTTTATTGGTCTGCCGAATGCCGCTTTAAACAGGGAATTTTCTGTTGTGAGCACGCCAATATTTCTCGCGGATTTAAAAATCTGTATGAAGCCGAAAAGATTTTTGAAAAAATATCCGAACGGGCCAGAATTCGTTCGATCCAGCTGTATATGCAGGAATTGTCAAAGCTGGCGGTGAATGTTTCGTTAAGTCATGAAAATGAGTATAAAATTTTCGGTAATTATTTTAGCGATCGCGAATATGGCGATATTAAAGCAGGGCAAATTGAAGAGATATTAAATATCCTTGCCGCCCGTACAAAAGCCGAGCGGGTTGTTATTTATAGTCTTGGTCAGAATGAAACTGAGATTCTTTCTCAGACCACTTTATCTCGTCACCAAAAGAAAAAATTTGCACAGCAATTTGAAGAGTTATTGGGCGAGGAGATTGCCAGTGATAAGCCGACGCTGATGTTTGACACCCGGCGCGATCCATTTATAAATGATCTTCTTCAGGCTGACAAAGGTCAGGTTGTTTCCAGTATTCTGGTCACTCCGCTGCGGCTTCAAAATGAGATAACCGGTTATCTGTATCTTGATAGAATGTCATCGAATGGTACAGTAAAGCCGTTTGGTCAGAATGAGTTGAATTTTGTAGTGGGGTTTGCAGATCTGATATCATTTAAGCTGGCCGAATATGATAAAACGGTTCTCGAAGAAGATAACAAAAGACTCAAGGCGCAGCTTCTTGAAAAAACAACTTTTCCGAATATTATAACTCAAAGCAAACAAATGCTTGAGATGCTTTCAAGGGTTCAGCAGGTGGTCGATTCAGATATCTCATTATCGATTGAAGGCGAGACCGGTTCCGGCAAAGATTTATTATCCAAAACTATTCATTACAGTTCCAATCGCCGGGGAAAACGGTTTATATCGGTTAACTGTGCGGCGTTGCCCGAATCGCTTCTTGAATCGGAACTGTTTGGATACAAGAAAGGTTCCTTTACCGGTGCCGACAGGGATAAAGTTGGTCTGTTTGAAGAAGCCGATAATGGTACTTTCTTCCTTGATGAAATAGCCGATATGCCATTGACAATTCAGGCCAAGGTGCTGCGGATTCTGGAAGAAAAAGAGATAGTTCGTTTAGGTGAGACGACCCCGCGTCAGGTTAATGTTAGAATTATCTCGGCAACCAATAAAGATTTAAAAGTTGAAATGGCAGCGAACCGTTTTCGTCAGGATCTGTATTATCGTTTAACGGCGCTTTGTTTTAGAATTCCGCCGCTGCGTGAACGACGAGAAGATATTTTATTACTTATCAGGCATTTTGCCGGGGATAAGGTTAGATTTACTCCTGATACTATGAAAATGATGGTTGCTTTTGATTGGCCGGGTAATGTTCGTGAGTTGGAAAATGAAGTCAAAAAGCTGGTTTTATTATCCGGTGATTCCAGTGTGATTGATTCATCGCTTCTTTCGAGCAAGATCATAAAAGCTTGCGGCAATGGTGACGGGCAAGAGCTTGAAATAGATACCGATATTGATTTCACCGACAAATTTTCGCTATATGATTATCTGGCTGAGTATGAAAAAAGATTTATTATCAAAGCGTTACGTGATCAGAACGGTGTCAAAAAACATGCGGCCGCATTTCTAAATATTCCGGAATCGACGCTTCGTCTGAAGATAAAACAGTACGACATTGATTCGGCCGGTCTGAATTCAATTCATTAAAGGTGTCGCTTTATTTCCCCCCTGGTTTCTTGTAAATAATATTTGAACCCAACTATGAATTAATCAGTAAAATATTTATTGACGCTATCTATTATGCTTGCATTGAAATAAAAAAGTTTGTTATACTTTGGATAGAATATGTTTAACCGATAGATATATTAGTTCGCCAAATAGAATCATATTTTGGAGGTGATTAATTATGGGAAGCAAAGAACCACGAAAAAAAGAAGTGAAAAAACCGAAGAAGAAAAAGAAAAAAGAGAAAAAAGAAACGAGTTAGTTTTTTCATAAGCCCTCGCTGTTGGCGGGGGCTTTTTTATTAATTAGGGTAATAGTAATTTATTATATCTATAGATTTTTTGTAAGAACCAGTCGTATTTCATCTGTGAAATTTGATTTAAGTTGGACCTTAAACGATTCGCTCAGTTTTTCATTTATCTTATATCTCGTTAATGTTCTTTCCGCAAAACTTGGTGCGGAGAGATTATAAATAGCTTCCAGGATACATATGGCACCAATCTCCCGATTAAGTGAGTTATCTTTGAATTCTTTTTTATTGCCAAATGGATTGGCAATCAGGACCGCTCCGATTCCCAAACCGATAATTCCCCTTGATATTCGCCGTCCTTTATTTTCTTTGGCGATTCGCCTTATGGCATCTAATGCATTTTTGTGTTTTTGATGAGTATTTTTCAAGGTATCAAGTTTCGAGTATTCTATTTCGGCCTGACTATGGCTAATTAGGAGGTTGGTTCCCTGAAATATGTTCATTCCGCCGAAACCGAATGCCATTGCCTTCTTAATAGACATACCATCATCAAAGCCGTCCGTATCTTTTGTTGCAAAACCAACAGAAATCCAGGTTGCTCCTAATATCAAATCAATTACTCCAACTACTGTTCTCGTCTTTCTGTCATTATAAGCTATTTCCTTAAGGTATCTGGCTGTTGATGATTCTATCATAATTGAATCAAAATCGTTGCCATTTGTTTCAATATCGATTGCCAGGTTCTTGGAGACGAATGAAAGAATAGGCGTGCTATTTACCAGCTTTTTAGTTAGCCCAACATTTTTGATGTCTTGATTGTCGATTTCACCGGTTTCATTTGCATGGCAAATGGAGAAGAATAAAATACATACAATGAAAAATTGTTGAATTATAAAAGATTTCCAAGATAGTTTTAATTTCATAAGCTGCCTTACATTATTAATCTAATTCTTGATTGATTAGATATATATGAAGTAAATAAACAAAACATTCTGAAATTGTCAAGCGATGGAAAAATGAATCTTGGCAGTAGATTACATTTTCAATGAAGGGAGAAGGTATTTTTAACTTTCTGCAACATAGATGTAAATAAATAATAGATATAAACCAGATTGGTGGTATCATTGTAATTACAGCTATGGAATGTTTGTCAAAGATACCTGATAGTGTTATCCAATGTTTTTGAGCCCAAAGTTTCTCCCAAAATTGTTATCGGAGATTAGTTTTTGGTTTGATAACCGGCACAACTATACTTCAAGAGCCAAAGCGGCATTTTCATAATCATCTGAGTTTACCCAGAAAAGATAAGAAAATGTTCCGGTTCCTGCGCTTAATCCGCTTCCGGCATGGATATTGATTCCCGCTGAGGAAAGCTTTTGATGAAGTTCAACTATCGCGCCGACCTCATCGTCGCCCTGTGCCATAAAGGCACGTTTCGGACCGATTAGTTTGATTCCTGCTTCCAGAGCAGCTTGGCGCAGAACTTCAACGTCCCCAACCACAAAATCCATTTGCGATTTACCGCCACCAAGAGGAAAAGCGATAAATGCTTCGAGGCTGACTCCTTTTTGACGGAAATGTTCCAATAACCAGTACCCTTTGCCATGTTTGTCTTCGACTATTGTATGATAATAATTGACTCTTCTAATAGATAAACTCATAACCCTTGTCCTTATATATTACTAATATATTGTATTCGATAGTCTGAATGTGTGTTTATAATATAATGAATACGTCTGAAATTTCCAAATTGATTGCAATCAAAAAAATACGCCGGGCTAGGCCCGGCGTCCATCCCAGTAGTTACTTATAATCTATTGCGCTTTTTTCATTTAGATGCAAATCAAGTTTTTTGGCGGTTGGTTAACTACCAGAAGCAGGGAACAGGTATGCACTCACACCAGCAAGGACCGTTTCCTTGGACCGGGCAATACATCACCCAGATACAGCAAGCGTAACTTGCATCGGCTTTTTCCGTGGAAGCAATGGTAAAAGCCCCCACAAAAAGGACAAGGAATGCAAAGATTAGAACCAATGCTTTCAGTCTTCTGAACGCAGTCATAGATTTTCACCTCCTTTTAGGTTTTGGGGTTGGAATTGTCTGAGAAGGGCCGTTATTTTGCCCTGCTGCCCTTTCTCCAAAGCACCGGGCCAAACCCCGAGAACTGTTCCCACCGGGGATATAAGCACCGTTTGGGGAAGGACATTTCCTTTATAGCTTTCGAGTATGTATTGGTCGCGTGCGCAAATCACAGGGAATTCCAGACCATATTGATCAGTAAATTCTTTTGCCTCCTCCGGGGCGTCGACGCACATTCCAATGCATCTTATTTTTTCAGAATTGAATTCATCGTATATGCTTTTCCAGAAAATTAAATTATCATCGCATGCTTCACAGCCTGAAGAAAACCAGAACAGCAAGGTATAGGGGGCATCCGAGGAGTAACGGAGACTGATTTCATTGCCGTTGATATCCATGGCTGTGATAGACGGAACAACTTCCTTTTGTGATAATACATTGAAATATTTTTTTGGGTCCTCGATAATAGAACTCAATTTTCGATTTTGAACCATGAGGTAGAGAATCTCCACACCCATGGCGAGGATTATTAATACAAAGATTAATGTCCAGATATCCCCGATACGCTTAAATGGCATTTGGTAAGCGCCCCCCTGACTTAATATATTTTTATAGATATTCGCAGGAAGTATAGTAATTCGGCATATCAATGTCAAGCTTTTTCTACGATAGTCAGTCTAAACAGGCTGAGCCTGATTTGGTGAATACGCAGGGTTGGGGGATAGGCTGGGGCAGAACGAGGGCGTCTGCCGCCCACTTAATTTGACCTAAAAAGCAGGTATCGAGAAGTCAACCCAGTATGGCTACAAAGACTGCTTAACGAAGAATTCTACTTTTTTATCCTTGATATCAGTCAGAGATCGAATTTTCAGATGACGGCGAAACTGACCGGTTCCTTCTAAAATATTATCGGGATCATCCATTTTGGTACCGGAACTAAATTCAAATGAAATATGCTTCTTTCTTATGAACAGACCTCCGAAATCATCCTCAATGGAGAACATAATTCCGCCATACATCATTCTTTCGTTCGTCTTTGGATAAATAGAGAAAACGATGTTTCGTAACTTCTGTAATATCTCATGTTTCTCAGAATCGATCATCAAAACATCTTCGAGAAAACTTTGTACCGGCTCGTCTTTAGATTTTTTCATAGATCCTCCAAGATTCATAATATAGTTTTGAAATATCTAATAACATTATTTTTGAATTAATATAATACTAAGCTTTATG